>JAZSPO010000105.1:0-10207 GCA_045537505.1 Candidatus Nanosyncoccus sp. | reverse complement strand
GGTTGCTATGGACTTATATGGTGTGGACAAACCAGATTTGCGTTATGGTATGGAAATGATCGATTTGACAGAAGCACTAAAAGATACAGAGTTTAAGGTTTTCCAGAGTCCATGCGTGAAAGCTCTTTGCGTAAAGAATGGAGCGACATTGACTCGTTCTCAAATTGATAATTTTACGGAACAAGCCAAGAAACTTGGTGCAGGAGGATTGGCTTATATTATTTATGAAAACGATTCGGAAAAATCTCCGATTGCAAAGTTTCTGAAACCGTCTGAGCTGAAGAAGATAAAAGAACTTACAGGTGCTGAAAATGGCGATGCAGTGTTCTTTGGTGCTGACACGCGAGAAAAGGTAAACAAGGTTTTGGGCCAGCTTCGCATTGCGTTTGCTGATCATTTCGGCCTGAAAAAGAATGATGAAGTTTCTCTTTGTTGGATTACAGATTTTCCGTTTTATGAATGGGACGAGAAGACAAAGAAAATTGATTTCGGACACAATCCATTTAGTATGCCAAAGGGTGGCTTGGAAGCATTAGAAAATGCCAAGACTGATGAGGAAAAACTAGCGATTGTAGCAGACCAGTATGACATGGTAATGAATGGATACGAGGTCTGTTCCGGAGCTGTACGTAATCATAGTCCAGAAATCATGTACAAAGTTTTTTCCTTGCTCGGATATAACCAGGCTTATGTCGAGAAGCGATTTGGCGGCTTGCTCAATGCGTTTAAATTTGGTGCACCTCCGCATGCAGGTTGTGCTCCTGGTCTCGATCGTATTTTCATGATTTTGAGTGACAAGGAAAATATTCGTGACATCGTCGCCTTTCCAAAAAATGGTTCTGGCGTAGATCTAATGATGGATTCTCCTTCTCCAGTAGACGAAGAGCAGCTAGAAGAAGCTTCGATTTCCATTATTGAAGAAGAATAGTTTAACGGACTAATTCGCTAATATTGTTCCAAAGGGACACTCAAGGCCGTTTGGCCAAGCTTATACCCTTTGGAACAACATTAGCAAGAATTAGCCCACTTTTTAAGCTTTCTTTTATTTTCCTCTAGTATAATCCGGTTATCAAACAAATAGTTTGACAGAAAGGATTAATAAAATGGCTCAACAAATATTCCGTAGAAAAGAAATCAAATACGTATTAACGGAAGAACAAGCCCAAGATTTAATATGGCTGATTGAGCCATATTTGAAGAAAGACAAGTATTTCAAAGGAACGAATTGCAGCATTTATTTCGATGATGAAAATAGGTATCTTGCAATTCATTCTTTGGAGAAGCCTCTATACAAAGAGAAAATTCGTATCAGGAGTTATGGAGTTCCAAAGCTAGACGATATAGTATTTTTAGAAATTAAGAAAAAATACAAAGGAATTGGTAGTAAAAGAAGAATTCCAGTAAAGTTAAGTGATTTCTATCAATATTTGGAAACAGGTAATCTTGAAACAAATAATTCAGTAATAAAGGATGAATTGGATGAGTGTTTCAAAAGGTATCACCTAAAACCAACTATGTTTTTGGCTTATGATCGAATATCTTATGGGGACAAAAGTGATCCGACTTTTCGTTTAACATTTGATAGAAATATACGTAGTAGGAATGATAATCTACGACTGGAAAAGGGCGATCACGGAAAAAAATTTTTTGATAAAAATGAAGTAGTAATGGAAGTCAAAGCTCTAAGCGGATACCCACTTTATTTTGTAAAGGCGTTGTCAAAGTTGAAATTATATCCAAAGTCATTTTCGAAATATGGTCGAGTGACTGAAAAAATAATCAATGGAAAGGAATATCAATATGTTTGATAGTATTATCGGAAGCCAAGTCACGCCAATATCGTTTTTTGTTTGTCTCGGTGTTGCTTTGGTGCTAGGTTTAATAATTGCAATTGTGCATCAGAAAACTGCGAAATCAAGTAGTCATTTTGTCACGACTTTGGTTGTTTTGCCGATGCTTGTTTCTATGGCTATCATGCTAGTCAATGGTAATTTGGGTGCAGGTGTTGCGACGGTTGGTGTTTTTTCTCTCATCCGGTTTCGTTCGATTGCCGGAAACTCACGAAGCATCCTCTCCATTTTCTTTGCCATGGCAATAGGCCTTGCAGTGGGGACAGGCTATGTGGTGTTTGCAGCTTTGTTCACTGTCATTACCTCGTTTGTGATTGCTTTCTTGAAATTCATAAATTTTGGAGAAAAACAGAACGACGAGAAAAAACTTACTATTCTTGTACCAGAAGACGTAGATTACACTGAGCTATTCGATGATATTTTTTCTCGCTATACGAAAAATCATTTTCTAGAAAAATCCAAGACTACGAATATGGGAAGTTTATTTGAGTTAACATATCGAATTGCACTGAAAAAGAACATTAATGAAAAAGAATTTATCGATAAAATTCGTGTGAAGAATGGTAATCTAAAAGTCGCACTTTCACATTGTCTAATGGAAGAGGAATTATAATTTTGAGGAGATGAAATGGAAAACATTGAAGGAAGAAGGAATGATCGCGACGAAAGTCGAAGTCGCTTAAGCAAAAAACAGATAATTGCAATCGTACTTGGTTCGGTTGTTGTCGTCGGTGGGCTTGTCGCGGCAGGAATTTATCTATTAAATAATACTGATCGGCAGGCAACTGTCATTGCGAATGATGGGAATTCCACGATTGCGTTAATGGAAGGAAAAAATAAAATTACGAGTGGCGGAACATACTCATTTTCTGGGTCCGTTTCGAATGGGAAAATTGTGGTTGATACTGTCGAAGAAGTGAAACTTATTCTAAATAATGTTTCGATTACAAATTCCGAGGGTGCGGCTATAAAATGTCAAGAAAACAGCAACGTTAGCATCGAACTGGTCGGAGACAATACTCTTGTTTCAAAAGACGCAGGCAGCTCGTCCGAAGACCCAGCAGCTGTAATTTCTAGCGATGGTGAATTAACGATCAAAGGTTCTGGCTCGGCGACGTTGTCAGGTAAAGGAAAGGGTATCAAGGCAGACGTAGCACTAAAAATCGAAAGCGGAAAAATTAATATTACATCGACTGATGATGCACTCCACTCGAATGGAGATATAGAAATTTCAGGTGGCGACTATACGATTGATACTGGAGATGATGCCGTTCACGCCGATGGTAGTTTGGAGATAAAAGCAGGTTCGCTCAATATTGCCAAATCACATGAGGGAATCGAGGCAAATGATGTTGAAATTTCTGGTGGAGATATTTCTATTATCGCTGATGATGATGGCATTAATGCTCAGAATTCTGATGGCTCGACCAGGGTCGGTGTTTCGGGAGATGGCAATTTGACGATTTCTGGTGGCAAAATCTATGTTAATTCAGCCGGTGATGGCTTGGATAGCAATGGCACAATGACAATTTCTGGTGGGGAAATATTCGTCGATGGACCAACTAATAATGGTAATGGTGCAATAGACTGTGATGGCGAAATCAATATCACAGGTGGTACCATAATCGCAGTCGGTTCGTCAGGAATGGCACAAAATGCTACGTCTGCTTCGCAACCTTCGGTGTTGATGAATCTGTCTGGTAATTATTCTGGTTCGTTCACATTTGGTGAGATTTCATATACGCCTTCCAAGAGCTATCAATCGATTTTAATTTCTTCAGATCAATTGAAAATTGGTGAGACGTATAGCCTCATTATCAATGGTTCGCAAGTACAATCAGTCACAATTTCTCAAAATATCACTGGGCAAGGATCAGGTATGATGGGAAGTGGCGGTATGTTAACGATGGGCGGCCAGCCACAACAAGATCAGCAGAATAATCAGCCACAAGACGGTCAACCAAGTCAGACGAATCGTCAAAATACTCAAAGTGCTGCTCAGGGCTCGCGTGGTAGGATGCAATGACAGAATTCCCTAATTATTATATAATTGGAGGATGAAAATATATGTTGTTAGACATGGAGTAACGAATAGTAATCTTGCGGGAATTGTTTCTGGTAGATCGGACGAAGGGCTGAACGAGGAAGGCATCAAACAGGCACAGATAATTAATAAGAAAATTGCAGATCTGAAATTTGCTGATGTCTATGTCTCGCCAATGAAAAGATCAATCGAGACGGCAGAAATTGTTGTTCCGGAATATAAATATATTGTCGATGATAGGTTGTCCGAAAGGGAGTTAGGTAGCCTCAAAGGCTATACTATCGAGGCTCTTTGGGAGATGCCACTATGGAATTCTTTGGAAAAACTACGCACGCCGGAAGGTGCAGAGACTTTTCGTTCTGGCAGAGAGAGAGTTGCTGAATTCATCGCTGATGTAAAGAAAAAATATCGCGAGGACGATATCTTACTTCTGATTACGCATAGTTTTATCTCTCGTTGTATCTGGAGTTTGTCGAATGATATTACTGATATGACAGCTCTGTCAAATTTCAAACACAAGAACGAGACAATAAAGATCTATTATATCTAAAATTCTGGTCGGGGCGACAGGACTCGAACCTGCGACCTCACGGTCCCAAACCGCGTGCGCTACCAACTGTGCTACGCCCCGTTACTCCGATTCATTATAGCATTAGTCGGTTGTTTTTTCAAGCTCGATGGCGATGAACCTATCTTGGATAAGTTCAGAAACGATACGATACTCATCAGAATTAAATGGTGTTCTCGATTGTAAATCTCCATCTTCGTCGGTCTTTTCTGCTTTTTCAATATAGTCGCCGGTCCCCATCACATACCAGAATCGAGGGTGTTCATCCGTGAATTCGTCAATGTCGTAAATCAAGTTGTATCCAATTCTTCTAATTGGTTCGATCGAACCATACTGATAATTTATTTTTTCGTCAATGCCGTAAATCGGATGCTCGTCTGTCGAATAAAAGACTGCGTCGTAATAGTTCCATTCATTATCCATTAGAATCGGCTCGTTGCTCGAAGAAAGGATTTCTACGGCCGGAATGACATCTGCGATGAATCCGTTTGGTGTGCGATTTGTGACGTTGACGAGACCAGTAATCGCACAAATAATCATCGAGATGACTACTGCGATAATCGATATTATAGTGAGCAAACGGTGTTTTTGTTTTTGCAACATTTCGATATTGAAAGCGACGGACAATCCGATAATAACCCAAAGCAAACAAGTACTATATATAATATAGCGATCAACAAAAAGCGAAGAAAGTGGAGGCATACTAAGGATGATCAAAAGAGCAGGTGGCACTACGACCAGCATGGCTATGAGCAGAAAATGTTTTTTGTCTTTTTCTGCCATATTTTTCCAGCATCGGCGTAGTAATATCGTTGTAAAAATTACAACACATAAGATCAGGACCACTAGCCAGTTTGTAACATATTCTGCGTCGGAATAAATCAGTGAATCAGTCAATAACTCAACAGGCGTGACGATGGAAACACTCGGAATCCAAAATCCAGCTTGTACGACGGCGACTTGGTGGAGCATGAAAGGAAGCCATGGTAGATAAAGACCGACAGCGAGAAGATAAGTCAGGAACATGCGCTTGCTAAAGAATTTTGCTCTTTTTGTGACAGTATAGTAAATGATATGTGCTATCCAGGCGATGGCCGTAAAATAGTGGGTCCACATACCAAGCGAAATAAGTATTGCATAAAAAACAAAGTAGCGAGTTTTTTTCGTTTCCAGGGCCAGATCAAGTGCATATGTGGCTAACACAATAATGAGAAATACGAGAGTATACATCCTCATTTCTTGGCCATAGCGAATGAACATTGGAGAAAGACATAGGAAGAAAGTGGAGATACTTGCGATTTTCCCACCAAACCAGCGTTTGAGTAACTGGAAAAGAAAGATAATTGTCAAAGCACCGAAGAAAATCGACATAAAACGCATGGAGATGTCTGTATAGCCAAAGATGAAGGACCAAACTTTTAGCAAAAAGTAGAAGAATGGTGGATGGACATCTTGTGCCGTCAGGTTCCAGATGTCTGCAAAATCCCCTCTCGTTAGGTAGGCAGAATAAGACTCGTCGAACCAGATAGAACTGTGTAAGTTGAGCATACAAAAGACTGCATAAATCACACAAAAAACAATCGGAATAACGATAAATAACAATGTTTTTCTTTTTTCTGACATCATTTTCATTTTTGCTTTCATGCTTGTTAGTTATTATACTGGTTTTATGGTAAAATACAAGGAAGTGAGGCTTATTGTCAGGGTGTGGCGCAGTTGGTAGCGCGCAGCGTTCGGGACGCTGAGGTCGTCGGTTCAAGTCCGATCACCCTGACCATTTCATGTTATAATAATAGTATGTCTGGAAAATCCCTGCGTAAAAAAAGTATTTTGCTGGTTTCTGTGTTGGTTTTTGGTTTATTGACCTCCTATTTTCCTTCCACTTCTGTTTCGGCGATGTCTGATGAAAAAAGTGGAGCCATATCACAACATTGTGGAACGATAAAACAAGCTCTGAAATCATTGCAAAAAACAGATGCCAGAAGTAGATCTTACCTTGGCACGGTTTATGAAACGATTATTTCCAAATATATTACCCCTTTCAATACGAGATTGATCAACAACGGCCAGCCGAATGTTTCTCTGACTGATCTTCATTCCACAATTCTCGATGTCAGGAAACAATTCGTCAGCGATTATACGAGTTATAGCCAAACGTTTGAGACATTATTATCGGTGAATTGCCAAGAAGATCCAGAGGGATTTTATTGGTATTTAGGAGAAACTCGCAAGAAACGTGCCGAAGTGTCTAGCGATACTACGAATATGAGGAACTTGCTTTCTGAATATTTAACAGTCGTACGAAGACTAAAAAGTAATACAATGGATGGAACGAGTGATGGTAACGATACAAACGAATAGTTCGGAAACGGAAAAAGATAATAACCAGCGGATCCAGGAGGATAGAGGCTGGAAAAATTTGCTGATTCTTGGAATCGTTGCGTCTGGGATAGCCATCGCTACAACTTCTGTAAGTTTGATTATCTATCATAATTCCGGAGATATTTATCTCGATCGATCACGTCCTGGTTTTTTGCCAGATGAGACAGAGATTCAGCCAATTATCGAAGAGGATTATTCGGTTTCGCCGTCCGGAAGACTGACTGAAAAAGATCTAGATGATTTCATTTCTCATTTCGAAGAAAATATCGAGATGATAGATGACTTGGAAAATCCTTTTTCCGAAGTGCCGCTTTCGGACGAGTCTCTTGGTATTCCAATTGGTGAATAAAAGTCTTTACTTTTTTGCTTGAACCGACTAAAATGTTGGAAATACAAGGAGGTAAAATGTCGTTAGTAATACGTAATTCATCTGGTTGGGCAACTCACCGTATTGAAAGATCGGCGAACGGAGTAGATTTGGTAGTGAGAAATCTCTCGACTGGACTAGTAGAAGAACGGATTGAAAACGGCATTATTTAAAGCGTTACCATCTTGACATTTATCTGTATTTGTGATAAAATGAGGTTATACCATTTTAAATGGGCTACGTTTTTATGACAGAAGAAAAAAATCATTTTACACCTGTTATTGGGCCATCGGTCCTTGCGACGATTGACCAATATGTTGATGTACCAGCAAAAATCGATACGGGTGCAGAAGCGTCGTCAATTTGGGCAAGTAAAATTCATGTTGACGAAGATGGCGTGCTTTCTTTTGTCTTGTTTGGCGAAAGTTGTCCATTCTATGATGGGAAAAAATTTGAGACGAAAGATTATAAAGTGATTGTAACCCGTTCTGCGATGGGACAAGAACAAGTTCGTTATAGAGTATACATGTCTGTGAAAATAAATGGACGCAAGATTAGAGTACTGTTTTCACTAGCAAATAGGAGTAAGAACAGTTTTCCAATTTTGATAGGACGTAGAACCCTGAAAGGAAAGTTCCTAGTAGATGTTTCGTTGCCGGATATTGAGTATGAAAGAAAACCAAAACAAAGCAAGGTGTCGCTGAAAGAATTCAAAGAAAATCCACACGAATTTCATAAAAAATATGTCGAAAAACAGATGTAAGAGATAAGAAAGGAGTAGAAATGAAAATTGCAATTTTATCAAATGGTAATGCCAATTATTCTACCAAAAGATTAGTTGAAGAAGTTGAAAAGCATGGCCACACGGCAAAAGTGATCAAGTACAAAGATTGTTATATGTCGCTCGATGAAAAACATCCGAACATTTTTTACCATGGTAAGAAAATTGAAGGATATGATGCTATTATTCCTCGCATTTCAAACAACATGACTCGTTATGGTTGTGCGATTGTGCGTCAATTTGAGATGCAGGGCCTTTGGACATTGTCCAGCTCGATAGCAATTACTCGTGCACGAGACAAACTACGTGCTGCACAGATTTTAACTAAAGCTGGCGTAGATACTCCAAAGACTTTGGTCTCGCGAAACTCTGCCGATATCGACGATCTGCTTGAACAGATTGGTTTGCCAGTTATTATCAAGCTGGCTTCTGGTACACATGGGAACGGTGTCGTTTTGGCAGAGACGAAAAAAGCTGCAAAATCTGTTTTGCAAGCATTCTATATTTATAACGAAGATGGTACGAACATTATCTTACAGGAGTTCATCCAGGAATCGGCCGGTGTCGATATTCGTGCTTTCGTAGTCGGACAAAAGGTCGTTGCAAGTATGAAACGCCAATCCGTAAGTGATGATTTCCGCTCTAACTTGCATAAAGGTGGGGAAGGAACTCCGATCAAATTGACTGACGAGGAAAAGAAAGTTGCGATCCAGGCAGCAAAGGCGATGGGTCTGCACGTTGCAGGTGTTGATTTGATGCGTTCGGCACGTGGTCCACTTGTCTTGGAGGTAAATGCATCTCCAGGATTTGGCATCGAAAAAGTAACTGGCAGAAATGTTGCCGAAAAAATTATTGAGTATGTAGAGCATAATGCTACACGCAAAAATTCAAAAGACAAAATCGGTGCATAGTGGGAGCAAAGATGGTTGATTTTTACCAAGTACCAGACGAAAAACTTTCACTCAGTCTTAGAAATTTCAGAAATATTATAAAAAACAGAGGGTGGAAAAATGCGAAATTTGTTTATGGTATTGGTACTTGTGTGTTTGCGACCAGGCCAGATGGGAAAGAAATTCGATTTTCTTATGGCACGCCACCGACGACGTCATATGGAGCGGGGAATCTTGCAGACGATAAATTCGCATCTTATCTTGTACTAAAAGATATTGGCGTAGAACAACCAGAAACGGTTTTAATTATGCCAGGTGATGATGTGGACAAAATATTGGAAGATTTTTTGCAGAAAAATTCTCCAGTCGTGATAAAACCAATTGATGGATCACATGGTAACGGTGTCCATGTTGGCATCAAAGATCTCGATGAAGCAAAGGAAATTGTCAAAGAAGTCCAGGAAATTTCTAATTCCGGAAGAGTTTTAGTCCAAAAACAATTGTTCCCACAAAGTTTCGAGACACGTGTGATTTGTATTGATTATAAATTCGTAAAAGCTTTTTCGCGTATTCCAGCCTGTGTGACTGGCGATGGGAAGCATACGATTTCGGAGCTGATTGATATAGAAAATACTACGAAGCGTACAGAAAAATACAAATCGAACTTGTCTTTTATTGATAAAGAAAGTGCAGTGGAATATCTCAGAAAACAGGCAATTTCTAATGGTCTAGAGGATGATGCAATATTGAATAGTGTTCCAGCAGAGAACGAGAGAACTCAAGTTGTCGGCACTTGTAATACTGGTCAAGGCGGCACGATGGAAGATGTGACTGATAGTATACCAGTAGAACAAAGAAAGCTATCGGAAAAAATTGCAAGACATTTGGAATTGCCACTCGTCGGAGTAGATTTTCTCGACCAATATGTCATTGAAGTAAACAAGGCTCCAGCATTATTCCATCCGGTTGATGGGGAGGCATCGACTTTTTGTATTGAAAAAATTGTGGAATATCTAGAGAAAATTCCAGTCTAGTTGTTTTTGGGTCTTGTAAGTGTTATAATACGATTATGGTTATTATCGCCATTCTCGTTGGATTGTTCTTACTTTACTTTTTTGTGAAACGTCATTTTGGGCCGAGTTTGCTCGCTATTATCGCTGGGCTTTCGGTTTATGATATGTTCGGAGTTGATCTAGTAAATTGGCTACACGGAATGATATCTCAAATACCAGAAGATATTATCCAGAGTATCCTTTTTGCCATCCTTGTATTCCTAATGCCTCTACTGCTTTATCTTCGCTCTTCCAAAGGTGGGCTTCCTGGAA
>JAZSPO010000128.1:0-3027 GCA_045537505.1 Candidatus Nanosyncoccus sp. | reverse complement strand
GTTTGATAAGTATTGCCAACAGTTTGACTGTAATTGTTTCCATTACCAAAATAGGTATGCTCATGGACATAATCTGTATCTTTGTAGTTTGCTAGAGTGGAAAGAGCAGCTCCTGCCACAGAGCCATCGACGAACTGATAGCGAGAAGCCCATTTGGTTTGGGTGGACATGTCGGTATCCCATGGGAAGTAGTAGTAGTTGAGTTCTTGTGGGAGATCTAGGTTTTCTGTCATCCAGCAGTTACCGTCTGCTAGCTTGCGGATGCGGTAGTAGCCGGGTTGAATCATGCCACCTGGTTGTCTGCCATAGCTGGTGTTTGTCACCGTGATGGTATGGTCACGGAGGTCTTTCAGGAAGACCTCTGGCACGCTGTTTGCTGTGGTTGTAGCAGAAGCGGTCCAGCGAGAAGAGTTAACAGGTGCGTTTAGGCCATCTGCTCGGTTTGGAGAAGTTGGGGTGTAGAATGGAAGGTTGCCAGATGGGTCCCTTGCATCGTCACAGACGGAGATTGGGTTGCTATCGGTGCTACCGGTGAAGTATGCCATTTCCTGCATGGCGGAGATGGTTGGCCATGTGACATAATAGTAGTAAGGTGTCGTCGAAGTCAGACCGAACTTGTTCAAAGTGATCGTCATAGTGTATTTACCAGCGTATGCCTTTGGCAAAGTACAAGTGACGTTAACTAAGTTCGAGACAGTCGTAAGAGTAGGGTTCGCACAAGTATAAGTCTTCTGCTGACCATCTGCTGTGTGGTTCGTAGACTCTGGGCCACCCTTCAATGTGACAGTCGCTGTACCGAGATCTTCCATGTTCGTGTAGACAGAAGTTACAATCGTAACTTGCTGGCCAGTAGGGTCACTCATTGCTTCGTAACGCTTGTCACGAGAGTAGGAATATGGAGTCATATTGACAATGCCAAAATCGCCAGAACTGGAAGCTTCTGCAAGTACAGTATAAGCAATTGTGTTCGAATAGCGGCCAGAAGGCATATCGGTATTAGCACGAACGCCAAAATAGACGCCCAGCTCAGTAGCCTGTGCGTAATCTTGTTCGTCTGTGCCACCAGAACCATTGGCCGAGTTCGTCGTCTGGATCAAACCATCAGTTTCCGAACCAGCTGCAGGAACGCCAGCGAATATTTCGTTGTTCGCAGCAATGGTATTCCCTGTCGTGTGGGTACCGGACCATGGCGAAGATGTACCAGAAGATGTACCATCGACTGCGTAGCCCCAAGTATTCGGTGTCAAAGACCTCGCAGCGGACTGTGCAACTCCAATGCTTGGAATAGCATTCGCACTGCCATCCATGACTAGGGATGTATTGCTACTAGTTGAACTGATGAAGAGTTTGTATCCCGAAGGAGAGTTCGTAAAGGTCTTCACTGCCGACCTCTGTACGGACATTGGCGAATTCGGATTCGTCAAAAGATCGAGATTAACTGTGGAATCTGTCCACATTTTGATATAGTAATTTGTCGAATCACTCAGTGTCGCAGAGACCTTCGTCGAAACAGAACCCACAGCATCGGATGTCTGTGTCGGAGTGAAAACCGACGAAACTGCAAAAGCAGTAACGAATGCCAAAAGAAAAACTGGCATTGCGCTAAATATTAATTTTCTTACCCCCCTTGAGCTTGTCAAGCTATCCGAGAATCTCCCTGTTTTCATCCGAGAGAATAGGCTCTTGCTTGACGTAACAGGCTGTTTAAGCTTGCCCATCGCACCTCCTTTTATGTTTTATATCTCCTAGGGAAAATAACTGCAAATTTTTTCCCTCTGATTACCCCATTATACATAACCGAAAAAAAATAAGCAAGTGCTTTTTTAACTTTTCTGTGGAAAACGTTTTTGTTTGATATTGATTATCTGCGTCAGATTTTCGTCTTTTTATGCTATAATTGTGTTAAATAAAACAGATTTTAGAGGAGAAAAAATGGCAGATTTTAATAAAATTTTAACCCCAGGCGATTATGAGAACGGCGAGATTAATGTCGTCGTCGAAATTCCGACCGGCAGCAACCACAAAATTGAGTGGGACCGCGAAAAAGCTTGCTTCATGCTAGACCGCGTCGAGCCGATCGCTTTCGCAAAGCCATGTAATTATGGTTTCATTCCCCAGACTTTGGATGAGGACGGAGACGAACTTGATGTTTTATTGATTACCGACCAGCCACTTACGACTGGAATTTATACAACTGCCCGCATCCTCGGCGTCATGAAATTTGTCGATGACGGCGAAGTCGACGACAAGATTATTGCTGTTCCTGCCGACGATCGCAACAACGGCGACTTGTACCAGAAAATTGAGGATTTGCCAAAACGCTTGATCGAACAAATCGAGTTCCACTTCAACCATTACAAGGATTTGAAAAAACCAGGTCGTACCAAAGTCGAAAAATTCGCCGACCTAGACGAAGCAAAGTCCGTCATCAAAGACGCAATCGATAGATGGAATATGAAATAAAACTCATAGCCTATAGACTACTGCTCCGCATTGGTGTAAAATGTAGTTATTCCCCTCCGGTTTGGATACGTTTCCGCCGGAGTGTATTTTTTGATGAACAAATTCACTGATGTTGCTTTTGGGACACGACTCATCCAGCCCATCGTTATGGGTGGATTTCGTCTAACATCACTCGCGTCTTCGTGATATTGTCCCAAATAGCAACATCAGTAAGGATTTGTTCTTATCTTTTTTTCACGACTATACTCTAATTATTATTCTCGATGTGAGTGAACCAGACAAAAGGTGGATAAATCTACGGTCGAGTACGGAACTGGTAATTCCGGCACAGACCGACTAGATTTATTCACCTTTTGCTGCCGTGAACTCAGTTGGAGAATAAAATTAGAGTATAGAGTGAAAAAAACTACTCTGTTACGCCGGGTTCGATGCGTTTGAACTGACGAACTGCAATATTTTCACCAGTTTTGGCGATGGAATCTTTGATAAACTCTGCGACGGTTTTTGTGTCGTCGAGAATGTATGGTTGATCCATCAATACTTTGTCTGCGAAAGCTTTCTTTA
>JAZSPO010000090.1:0-2187 GCA_045537505.1 Candidatus Nanosyncoccus sp. | reverse complement strand
TCCATTAAGTTAGATTTAACGTGAAGTCTACCGGCAGTATCAATAATTAAAACGTCGGTTTTCTTGGTTTTTGCAGAATTTACAGCATCAAACACAACCGCAGATGGATCACAACCTTCAGATTGCTTAATAATTCTAACGTCGGCGCGTTTTGCCCATACTTCAAGTTGATCGCTTGCTGCAGCTCTGAAAGTGTCTGCAGCAGCGATTGTGACCGTTTTATGCTCTTTTCTGAATTTATTTGCAAGTTTACCTATTGAAGTTGTCTTACCAACCCCATTTACTCCGACAACCATAATGATACAAGGATATTCGAAATCAAAATCGTCAGTATCGTTAAGTTTATCAATTAAAATGTCTTTTAATTCTTCAACGACGACTTCTTTATCGGATACTTTTCCTTCAATCATACGATCTCGTAATTCTTCAACGATATCTTCGCTCGTTGAAAAACTTATATCTGAAGAAATTAAGATATCTTCTAAATCTTCATAAAAATCTTCACCAATTTTATCGCGAGCAAAAAGTTTGGTAAACTTTGATGAAAACGCATCTTTCGTCTTTTTTAATGCGTTCGCAATTTTGCTAAAAAATCCCATATTTCACCTTAAATTTTAAAGTTTTTTACAAATTGAATTAATCTGCGTCAACCACGTCTTGAATATCGCTAAGTTTTACAGAAACTATCTTTGAAACACCTTTTTCTTGCATTGTTACGCCAAACAACGCATCTGATAATTCCATAGTAACCTTTTTGTGCGTAATTACTATAAACTGAGTTTCTTTAGAGAAGTTTTGTAAGTATCTAGCAAATCTTTCAACGTTAGCATCATCAAGTGCTGCTTCAATTTCGTCTAATACAACGAACGGCATTGGACGAAGTTTTAAAATTGCAAACAAGATTGCAATAGCAGTAAGTGACATTTCCCCACCTGATAGAAGTGAAATCTTTTGCAATTTCTTTCCAGGCGGTTCTGCGACGATTTCGACACCTGCATCAAGCGGATCTTCTACGTTAGTATAGTCTAACAATAAGTCAGCACGTCCACCACCGAATAATTGCTTGAATATGAGTTGGAAATGTGACCTAATCTGCTCAAATCCGTCATTAAATATGGCAAGCATTTCGTTTGTAAGCTTTTGAATTGCTTTTTTGATGTCGTCTTCAGCCTTTTCAAGGTCTGTTCTTTGAACCATTAACTCGTCATAACGAGTTTTTGTGGTTTCATATTCTTCAATAGCAGAAGGGTTTACAGGTCCTAAAGAATTTAATTTGCGCTTTAAGTCGTTAATAACTTGCTGAGAAGTCGCAAAATTATATTCCGGATCTCTTAAATGTTGACAAGTTTCATCCTCAGATTCCTGGAACTGCCTATCCGAAATAAATGGGCAAGAACTGATGGCACAGCTTTTTTGTGATGTCATTATCAAAAATACTGGCAGTGAGCGGGGCGATCATTTTTGGGACAACGCCGAAATGAATCTACTGAAAGCGCTTGTGCTCTATGTGGAACAAGGTTATCCAAAAGAGAAGCGCAACATTGGCGAAGTATATAAGCTGCTCACCATGAGTTCCGAAAAAGAACTCAATGCCATTTTCGATGTGCTGCCGGTAGATCACCCAGCCAAAGCTCCCTACAGCATTTTCAAGCAGTCCAGTGAGAATGTGCGCGGTGGCGTCATAATTGGTCTTGGCTCACGGCTTCAGGTGTTCCAAAACAAGGATATACAGCAAATTACCAGCCATGACGAAATCGACTTGGAGTTGCCCGGCAAGCAGCCTTGCGCATACTTCTGCATTACCAGTGACCAGGACAACACATTCGACTTTCTCTCTTCCCTTTTCCTATCCTTCGTTTTCATCAAGTTAGTTCGATACGCTGATCAAAAATGTCCAGGTGGATCACTTCCCAATCCTGTCCATGTTTTAGGCGAAGAACTTACTGCCTGTGGCACCATCGTTGATTTGAGCAGAAAAATATCCGTCATTCGTTCCCGTGCTATTTCTATGTCGTGTGTATTTCAGAATCTCGCGGCATTGCAGAATCGGTATCCTTACAATCAATGGCAAGAGATATTAGGAAATTGTGATGTACATCTCTTTCTCGGATGTACTGACCCTCTGACCGCAGATTTTATATCAACGAGAACCGGTGAAGCCAGCATTTCTGTAACCAGTAAAGCAAA
>JAZSPO010000081.1:0-6476 GCA_045537505.1 Candidatus Nanosyncoccus sp. | reverse complement strand
GCAATAGCATCAAGTGGTTGTTTCCAGGTAAAATTTGTCGCATCGGCAACGGAGAGCAAAAATGGTTCTTTTCGCGAACGCTCGCTGTCGCCCATCGTTATGGGGCCACGCTCGCTACTATCCTCCTCGTTAGTCGGATATGTTTGCGAGAAAGAACTATTTTTGCTCTCTATTAGCCATTTGAGGTTTTTTTCTGAGAATGAAACGATACGTTCATTGATGTCAGTTCCATAGGGATGATAGCCCATGAGGTATGCTTCTTGTAAGACTACACCGGTTCCGCAAAAAGGATCCAGTATAGTAGCACCTTTTTTCAGCGGACCACAGAGATTGATTAGTATTTGGGCTAATTTGGGAGGTAGCATACCGACTTTTGCATCACGGGCTGGACGTGCTTGGTCGCGAGCTGTATAAGCATTGATATTTTGCACGCCGATGCCCACGAACCATTTCTCGGAAGAGCTGTGCGAGGAGCTATTGGAAAAGCGAATAATTTCATAATGTCCGGGTTTCTTGCCGAGAGAATTATGGAAAACGGTCGCTGTTGACAAATCTGGATGTTTATTGAATAAAATCCGAACACTAGGTTTTTTGCCAGAGGAAAAAGTAGTTTTTATTAACTTTGTCTTGTAAGACATCGCAAGCATTTGGCAACTTTTTACGCTTGCTTTTCTCGAATAATCTGATATGCCTATAACTATCTTACCGGAAATATTGTGATTATTTATATCATCTATGATATATTTCAGCGGATCGGAGATTTCTTTTGCGAGCTTCATTGTGCCACCAAGACGGTCGATATCAGGATTTCCCATCTGGTCAACAGGGGAATTACTCTTTAGAGAAAAAGTCGCTAGTTTTGGCGATAATTTTTCGACATGAGAAAAGAGACTTTCTAATTCAGCTAGTGATATATTTGCTTGACGCCCTAAGACTGCCAAATACTTCATGCTTATATTATAACATATCTGAAAAATATGTTATAATATAGACGTTTTACGTAGTGGGAATCGCAAAAATGACAAAGATGAATGAAAAGACGACTACGAATAATATAATTACGAGACGCTCTCTCCATTATTTTTGGTCTGCGACAAAAAAATACAAACTTTTGACTGCTGGTGCCATTATTACTACTCCAGTTGTATATTTTTTGCGTGTTCTGAACCCTCTAATTTTGGCAAACATGATAGAGATATTAACTTCTGGTGTATCTGGAGACGAGTTGGCAGCGAAAATTATTCCACAGGCTATCCTCTTGCTTCTCGTGGAATTTGTGCGTAGTCATGTCATTGGTCCGATTCGTCTATATTGTGTTTGGAGAATGGAACTAAGTGCGATGTTTGATCTCGGTAACGATTGTTTTGATACTATCGCCGAGCAAAGTATGCAGTTCCACTCTAATCGTTTTTCTGGTTCGTTGGTTAGCCAAGTTAATAAATTCATCGGTAGCTACGAACGTTTCATGGATGAGTTTTTCTGGAATATTTTTCCGGTTTTGCTGGATACGATTTTGATTATGTCGATCATGATTCCACGTGCTCCACTTTTTGCAGCAGGCATTTTGCTTTTCATGATTATCTATATGGTAGTCGCGACTTTTTGGTCGAAAAGAATTGCTCCTTTGAACGAGCATGAGGCTTCGGTAGAGAGCAAGCGGACGGGACAACTTGCCGATTCTATTACGAATATTGTTTCGGTAAAGTCTTATGCGAAAGAAGCTCATGAGCATCGCAGATTTGAGAAATACCAAGAAGAAGTTTATGACGCTTCGTACAATATTCTCAAAGCAGACACGAAGAGGAATTATTGCATCGATTCGATTTATCTTTTGATGAATGGTCTAATTATTCTTTTCATGCTGTTTGGACAAAATATTTTCGGTCTTTCGATTTCGACACTTGTTTTAATTATTAACTATTCTGGTAATATCATGGGCGATCTTTGGAGTGTGCACTCAGTGTTCAAGACGATGAACCGAATCTTTGGCGATGCGAAAGAAATGACCGAAATTCTCGATATGGAAGATGATGTCGTCGATGAGCCTGGTGCGAAAAAGTTACAAATAGAAAAAGCAGAAATAGATTTTAGAAATATTACCTTCAAGCATCATGATGCGAAGAATAAGCTATTTGATAATTTTTCTCTCAAGGTGAACCCAGGCGAGAGAATTGGTCTGGTCGGTGTATCTGGGTCGGGAAAAACTACATTGACGAAATTGTTGTTGCGATTTGCTGATGTTGATAATGGTGAAATTGATATTGATGGTCAGAATATTCGTTTTATTACGCAACATTCTCTCAGGGGGGCGATCGCATATGTTCCACAGGAAACGTCGTTGTTCCACCGTTCGATAGCAGAAAATATTGCTTACAGCAGACCTGAAGCGAAAATGAAAGAGATCATCCAGGCAGCAAAACTTGCGAATGCAGATGAGTTCATTAGGGAATTACCAAATGACTATGATACACTAGTGGGTGAGAGAGGGATAAAATTATCTGGTGGACAGAGACAAAGGATAGCTATTGCACGTGCAATCTTAAAAGATGCACCAATTTTGGTACTCGATGAGGCGACATCTGCATTGGATTCAGAATCGGAAGCTTTGATTCAGAGTGCCCTGAAAAGATTGATGAAAGGACGTACTAGTATCGTAATCGCACACCGTCTTTCAACTGTGGCGAATCTAGATCGAATTGTGGTGTTGGAAAAAGGAAAAATAATCGAGCAGGGGACACATGCCGAGCTCTTAAAACAAGGAAAAGCCTATAGCAAATTGTGGTCTAGGCAGTCAGGAGCGTTTTTAGATGAAGAATAGAGTTCCACTCGCCGAGAGAATGCGACCGAAGATTTTGGCCGAGGTTGTCGGACAAGATGACATCATTGGCGATGGTAAGATCTTAACTGAAATCGTCAAAAAAGGCGAGCCAGTCAACCTGATATTTTGGGGTCCTCCAGGAACTGGAAAGACTACTTTGGCTAGGATATTAGCGAATGAATTCAAGGCTGATTTTATTGAGTTATCGGCAGTAACAGCACATAAAAGTGATGTCGAAAAAGTAGTAGAAAGGGCAAGGCAAAATTGGAATTTGCAGACCAGAACGGTGCTTTTTGTAGATGAAATTCATCGTTTTAATAAAGCCCAGCAAGACGCATTTTTACCACACGTGGAATCTGGATTGATCATTCTGATTGGTGCAACTACCGAAAATCCTAGTTTCGAAGTAATTTCTCCACTTTTGTCTCGCTCACGCGTCGTGATTGTTTCTCCTCTGAAAAAAGACGACATTATTACCGTTATAAAACGTGCTATCAAAGCAGAAAAAGCAACGAAAAGAGTCACGCAGAAAGCGATTGATTATCTGGCAGAATTATCTGGTGGCGACGCAAGAAGTGCATTGGGAGACTTGGAACTGGCACTTTCGCTCGCGAATAAAGTTGACGAAAAAATTGTCAAAGAAGCTGCTGGAAGGAAAGTGCCGGGCTATGATAAGACTGGCGATAAGCACTATGATAATATTTCAGCTTTCATCAAATCGATGCGAGGAAGTGATGTCGATGCTACGCTTTATTATCTTGCCAGAATGGTGGAAGCGGGGGAAGATCCAAAATTTATTGCTCGAAGGATGGTGATTTTCGCGAGCGAAGATATTGGAATTGCAGGAAATGGTGCACTGAATCTCGCAGTTTCCGCGTTCGAGGCGATCGAGAGAGTCGGTATGCCAGAAGGGGAAATAATTCTTTCTCATGTGGCAGTAGTTTTGGCGAAATGCAAAAAGAGCCGTGTCACGATCGATGCGTGGTACAAAGCGAAGGAGCTTGCTCATAATTCGATGGGATTGCCTGTGCCGACACACCTTCGCAATGCTCCGACGAAGTTGATGAAAGATCTCGGTTTCGGTGCTGGACAAAAGTGGGAAGCAGGGTTTCATTTGGACAAGAATTATCTGCCGGACGAAATCAAAGACCAGAAAATTTTCGGCGAATAGCTAGCCTACTTCATCTATTTTCCTTTCAGTAAAATTTTCACTATAATCGTAAAGTGAAAAACGAAATTAGCGACCAGATTTCGTTTTACTATTATTATTTGATATAATAGCAGCAGTATCAAGGTGGTGTTGTAGGTCCTTTTCCATTCGAAAGTGAGGTGTAAGTATGGATAGGCAAAAAACTCTAGAACTGATAAACAAAGAGTATCCGGATTTGATTGTCTCATATCCTGATGTGAAGCTGAATCCTATGACGACGCATATCCTGAGTAAGGATTTTCCGGTGCTGAAGCACAAGATTGATGCGATGAGGAACAAAGATCTGCCTTGCTCGGATTTCGCACAGTTGGTGGACGAAGTGACAACCATCATGATCGTGCTGGCAACGGCACAAATGAAGCTCCAGACATATGAGTCCGAATCGCCGATCTGTAAGTTCATCGGCCACCAGATTGCTGGGAAGAAAATGGCTATTGCACCGATTTGGCGTGCTGGAGATGGTATGAAGGATGCTGTGAAGCGAGTTTTTCCAAAGTCGAGGATCGGTTCAATCGGCGTGTATCGTGACGAAAAGACTCTGCAGCCACAGAGCTATTTCTGGAAGATGCCAAAGGAAATCGAGAACAGAGATGTTTACATTCTTGATCCAATGCTGGCGACCGGCGGCACTGCCGATTATGCGATTTCGCGATTCGAGGAGTGCGGCTGCACAAGTATCAACTTCCTTTGCATCATTGCAGCACCACAGGGCGTGGATTTGTTGCAGAAGAATCATCCTAACGCGAATCTTTGGCTTGGCAATCTCGATCTTGGCCTGAACAAGGACGGCTATATCATTCCTGGTCTCGGCGATGCAGGAGATCGTATTTACGGCACGAAATAACAAGGCCTTACACCACTTTTGAAAAAGGCTCGTGGACTTCACGAGCCTTTTTTGTTGGAATTGCTCAAACATTAATAATCTACAGAAAGGATATTCGTAAAAACTTGAAAAACTTCATGATACAATAATAAAATGAAATTGATAGTTTTTTCAGACTTGCATTATGTTAATCCTGACTATGAGGAACCAAATCATGAAAAACTTTCACGATTTGCGGAACCATTAATGGATGTACTTACAGAGAAGATTAATAATGATAAAAATCTCGATGCGGCAGTTTTCTTGGGTGATTTCATTGAAGATACTGGTGATCATGATTTAGACGTGCAGCTTTTGAAGCACGCAGTATCATTATTCAGTAGAATTGAAAAACCACTTTTCTTAATACCTGGCAATCATGAGTTTAAGAAAATGGGTAGGGAAGAGGTCGCAGAGATAATGGGGCAAGAATATTCTACCTACTCGGTGGATATTAACAATTAGCATCTGGTATTCTTAGGGCTAGAGGTCGATGAAAATGCACCACAGACGCAAGGCGGAATATTACGTTCAAGATTTATCGCCAAGAGAGATTTGGAGTGGCTTAGAAATGATCTGAAAAATAACAAAAAGCCAGTACTCGTGTTTTGTCATTACGGTATTGCCGAAGATGAGATGAAGGCGAGCTATTGGTTTGAACCACATAAAGAGAAAGCTCTTCTTGGCAATCGTAATGAGTTGAAAAGCATTCTGAAAAAAGATGGTAAAACCATTGCAGTATTTTCTGGGCATCAGCATTGGACCAAACACCTCCAAGAAAATGGGATGGATTATTACGTTGTAGGCTCTCTAGTAGAGAATGATAATAGGAGTGGGATTCCAGAAGGAGTGTACTACAATCTAGATGTTAATGACGAAGATGTTACTGTGAGAAAAGGAAACCTTCGTCTTAGCAGGGGCGAATTGAGCAGGTATTGACAATTTATAAAAAAGAAGTCCTCGTCTCAGCGAATGCTTCGCCCTCGTGAACTTCAATACTTTTATTTTACTTCAAAAGACTATTTATGCCAATAGCTTCTCGCCTACGATTTACGAAAATAATGCGCTTCGAATGCTGTATTATTGATATAGCAATCTGCCATACAGATATTTACGCTGCTAGGAATAAAGCGCACGTTGTAACCAGAATCGGCAAGAGCTTCAGCAGTGATATATTCGTGAGGTTTTGGTTTAGCCCCACCTTCGCGAGTAACAATGCCTTTAGAGTTAGAAGTAGTTGAGTTTTTCTTCATATCATGCGATGATATCATGATGTATTTTAAAAAAGAAGCATAACTCCTATAGAATTAATAAAAAATCGGCGAGGATGCCGACTTATGGAAAACTTGGTGGCTCCGTTGTCCCCCTTGGGACGGACTTAAGGAGCCACTTTTTGTGGAACAAAAAACACGAGACGAAAGTCTCGTGGCAATTTGCTTCGCAAATTGGTGGCTCCGACTGGACTTGAACCAGTGACACAAGGCTCTTCAGGCCTCTGCTCTACCAGCTGAGCTACAGAGCCAACCTTTTTTATTATAACATATTTTATGTAAAAGAGATAAAATTATAGAAATTTAGTGAATATT
>JAZSPO010000101.1:0-10718 GCA_045537505.1 Candidatus Nanosyncoccus sp. | reverse complement strand
CTTGGAAATCTCGTCCAAAGATTAGCAAATTTATGTAAAAAACAAGATATGGCTGGAAGGACTTTTTCGCCGAAAGTTGATACAGAATACGAGAAAATCATGGATTCGTTCTATTTCAGTAGGGCATTTGATTATATTTGGGAAAAAGTACAAAATCTAAATCGCCAGATAGATGAAAAGAAGCCTTGGGAGCTCGCAAAGGACAAGGGGAAGCACGAAGAGCTGATCGATATACTGAATAATTTGGTCGATGAGCTTTTGCAAGTTAGCTGCCTGCTGAAACCATTTTTGCCTGATACGGCAGAGCAGATTGATTCAATATTTGATGGTAAAAAAATCCTCCCTCCGAAAATTCCTCTTTTTCCAAAAGAATATAAAAATAGTTATTAATTCGAATATTGTTTTCCCGCCACCATATCGTAGGTCAGAAGTTTATATTCTGATAATTCGGTGCTCATGAGCGGAGCTTTGCTGCCGAAATATGATTCTGCAAGAATTGGCTCCTCGGTACAGATCGTGTCAAGTAAATAATACCATTTCGGTTTCTGGAGACCCAAACTATTGAACAAAGTATTTGTCAGACAGTTTGGAGTAGTCGTTGGTAAAGTATCGCTAGGTTGCTGCCCATAATCGAAGTTTGCGTAGATGAAATATGGAGTAAGCCTAATCAAATTGGATATTGTCTGGTCTTTGTTTTCCATGACATTTGGAAAGACTCCAGGACTGTGATCTCCATAAAACAAAACGATCGTTTTCTCGTCGAGATTGTTTATCATTTCGATCAATTCTCCGAGAAACTGATCTGACTTATGAAGCGTCATCAAATACGTCTCAGCTGCATTTTTTTCTCCAAGGTTTTCAATGTTTGTGATAATGTAATCCGATTCACCATATTCGTTCGTGAGATATGGTGCATGATTTTGCATTGTTATTAATGATACGAAATCTCTTTCTGGCGTTTGTTCGATGTAGTCGATAGCTTGTTTATAAGTAGAGCGATCGTTAATGTATTCGCTATCTCCTTCCTTTTCTGTGAATGAAAAGTCAAGTTGGTCGATAAAATTATTAAAGCCCAATTTCGGCAATACGACGTCACGTTTGTACATTCCGGAAACAAATGGATGAATTGTCGAAGTATTATATCCATTTTCTTTCATGTAGGAAGCTAGACTCGATACATTTTTCTTGTATGGTATGAAATTGGTATAGGGCACAGTCTTGAACCAGTAATTTGTCAGTCCGGTAATAATTTCATATTCAATATTCGCAGTTCCACCACCATAATCTGGAGAATACATTTTTCCACTAGGTGTCTGCTGCTGAATCGCGTGGAGATTTGGTGTCACATCGCCGCCGGTATAATTATAATATTCCGATATAATCGATGGGTCATAAAATGACTCATTTAGAACAACGATGAAATTTATATCGCTATCTGCAACATTCGTTCGCATAGCATCATTTTCTGCTTTGAGATTGTCTAACTTACTATTGATTTCTTGGATTTTCCGTTTCGAATAACCATCTGGTTCGGATATTTCCAGTCTGGATGTATTATAAAGAAATCCAATCAAAAATCCATTTTCTGCATAGTTCTGGGTCTGATTCCAATCAGTGAATCTGCTACTGAGTAGTGGAAGATTAATTTCTCTTTCTCCACTATGGTGACGAATGAAATCAGTCGTAATCAAAAAGCCAGATAGTCCGACAGCGATAATGGCGACGCGAGAAATTAGACGGTATCTCTTCCACCAAACATTTTCCGGAGCTGCGGCCTCTTTTTTGAGCCATTTTTGTGTTAGATAATCCAAGATTTTGCCCAAGATGAGGACGAGTATGACGGCGATGATAAGACGGATAATATCAGAAATATTAATGAATTTTGTCAGAGTGCCAGCTTGTGATGTGAGCTGAAAATCTTCTGGTAATAATGGTACGCTACGAAAATTAAATTTAGAAATATGAATGTAGCCAATAACTAGAATGATTGAAGTGCCAACGGCAACCGCCATAAATGGTTTGCGAATAAATCCATAAATTATTAATAGTAGAGAAAAAATAATCAGAGCATTGTAGAAAAATATTTTCGTGCGGTTAAAAAAGAAGTCCCAAGTCGCTGTAGAATCATTGATAAAATGTCTATATTCCAGAATCCAAGTTAGGACAAAAGAAGCGATAGCGAGAATCAATAATTTCACTACGATCTGTTTCGTTCTCCTGCTGAAGATAGCAGATTTTATTTTTGCCATAACAGTTATATTTTACAAAAAATAGCACTTGATAACAAGTGCTATTTTCCTAGTAGTAATACTTATTTTTTGATTTCTTTTGCAGCGTTGCAGCGGCAGCAAGCTTCGCCAGTGAGACGAGAAGCAATATCGCCGATGAAGAAGCCGATAACGCCACCGATCATTGGGAAGATGACATAAGTCAATAATGCTGAGCAAACGCTTCCAAGTACTGCACCGAATGAATCGCCAGATGTTGGTAAGACTTGGTACATCAATGCAGCTGCAGGGTTCAGAATGAAATTGTTCTGTAGGCCCAAGAAGCTAGATGAAATAACGATTGCAATCAAAAGAGCTACGCAAATACCTGTGCCATAAATTGTTGCAAAAGTAAGTGTGCTTCTCTTGTATGCGAGTGCACGAACGAAGAAGAAGCCGAGCATGATCGCACCGATGATTTCGATGAGAGAAACTGTCCAGAATTGGCCTTCTCCAACTTCTGCCATGACTGGAAGCTGTGTTTCTGTTGCATCTCCACCCATGTTGAGAAATGCGCTCGACAAAAGGTACGCAAGCCAAGCACCGAGTACTTGTGACAAAATATAAACGACGCCACGAATCGCAGATATTCTACGAGTGACCATCATGCCAACGGTAATAATTGGGTTCAAGTTCGCACCTGAAAGACCAAATACTGCCCCTGTAATAGCGATCATGCCAAACATAATATACATTGGCTGATAAACGCCAAGTGTGAGAAGAATCATAGTGAGAAGCATTGTACCAATAACTTCGCCGATGATTGCGCCGTAAATACGTGGGCTCTTAAAAATTGTTAAAATGTTTTCGTCAGTATCACATTTACGATCAAAGAATCCTTTCATAGGATTTTCATTTGTCGGAGTGCTGACAATAGAAGCCTTCGTTTCTGCAACTCTCGTAGTAGTGGAAACTGGGGCCTTTGACTTTGAAGAAGTTTTCTTCGCAGCCTTCTTTGACTTTGTTGTAGCCATTTTTCCTCCTTAATTGGTGTATGGACTCATTATATCATATCTAGTCAAGTATAGAAGATATTTTCTGGAATTTGCAGAATTTATTGTGCTTGTGTTATAATAAAAAAATGGGAATAATAGTATCGAAAAATAATGACGAAAATTCTCGTTTGAACGATAGAATCGCAGCTGATTTGCGTGAGAGAGCAAAAGAAACGGAAAGGGGAAACGATCCTGATTTTGTAGAAGACTCCGAGTATACAAAAGATTACAAGAAGTCTGGAAAGTATACTTGGATTTGGGTCGTATTAGTAGTTTTAGCTATTATATCGATTGTTGCGATTGTGATGATTTAGATTTTTCATCTATTTCTGTGATTAGCACCGTGATTTTTATGGTATAATTATTCTATGTCAAATATAGAGAAAATAAAAGCAGATCTGAAGGCTCTTAATGCTGAATATGCCAAAATAAAAACGATTCCGGCAGAAAAACGTAAAGCATTTGGTCAGGAACTGAACAAAAAACGAGAAAGTTTACAACGCGAGCTACAAGCAGCGTTGGATGCAGAGGAATCGGAGAATATCGTTCCAATAGATATTACTGCTCCCTCCGCTCCGAACCAAGAAATACCTAGTTTGCGACGGGGAACGAAACATCCATTAATGACAGAATTGAACCGTGTAATAGACATATTTTCTCGAATGGGATTCGATGTCATGGAAGCACAGCAGCTTGACGACGAATTTCATATGTTTGAATCTTTGAACTTTCCTGCAGGGCATCCAGCAAGAGATGGCTATGATACATTTCGCACAGCCGGAGGATTTATTCCGCCGGCACATACTTCCACTATGCAGCATCGTGCTCTGAAAAAGTACAAGAAAAATCTAGACAATGGCGGACAAATTGCTGTCGTCATTCCTGGCCGAGTATTTCGAAATGAGGATGTCGATGCGACGCACGAGCATACATTCTACCAGTGTGAGGGTGTTTTCGTTTCGGAAAATGCGACGCTTGGGCAGTTGCTTGGGACATGGAAAAAATTTTTCGAGACTTATTATGGACAGAAATTAAATATCAAAACTCAGCCCGGATATTTTCCTTTTACAGAACCATCGGTGGAATTATTAATTGAAAAACCCAAATCCCTCGGAGGGAAGGGCGATGGTTGGCTCGAAATGGGAGGATGTGGTATGGTCCATCCAAATGTTCTGAAAATGGCAGGGATTGATCCGACCAAGTACAAAGGTTTTGCTTGGGGCGGAGGAATAGATCGTTTGGTAATGCTAAAATATGACATTAACGATGTGCGATATTTCGAATCCGGGAAACTAGATTTTCTAGAGGAATTTTAGGAGGAAAGGCAGCATGATAATTAGTCTAAATGAGATAAAAAAACTTGTACCAAAAGCAAAAGAAATCCAGACTGAGGAACTTGTGAAAATAATCGGCTCTCGACTGGTCGAGGTCGAGGAAACGATTTATTTATCGAAAAAATACTCTGGCATTTATATTGTAAAAGTCGAAGACTGCGAGCCGATTCCGGAAACGCATCTCCATCTTTGCCAAATCAATGTTGGCAATGCAGTTTCTGAAAACCAAGAATTGGCAAAGAATGTAAAGAACGTTTCGGAAAAAGGCTTGGTCCAAGTCGTTTGTGGCGCTCCGAATGTTCGTTCTGGAATGTTGGCCGTCTGGATAGCACCAGGATCGATTGTGCCGCAAACTTTTGGTGAAGAAAACTTCAAATTGAACGTTAGAAAATTACGTGGCTTCGAAAGTAACGGTATGCTCGCTGCGATTGATGAGCTAGATTTGGGCGAGTCACATGATGGAATCGTCGTAATTGATCCAGCCCAGAAAAACACTACGACTGGAAATATAGTCCAGCCTGGGGATGATTTTGCGGCAGTTTTTGGTCTGAATGACACGATTCTCGATATCGAAAACAAATCTCTGACACATCGTCCAGATACTTTTGGTATCATTGGTTTCGCGAGAGAAGTGGCTGGAATTCTTGGAGAAAAATTCGAAGAAGGGGAGATATACCAGCAGCTTCTGTCGAAAAATATAGAATCTATTAATGTAGATCGCGGACAGAATGTTGACGAGCCGATCATCGAAATAAAAGACGCAGAATTATGCCCGCATTATTCGTGTGCTGTGATCGAAATGGATGATGCTCTGACTGACGAAAAATATTTGACAGAGATGGATGTTTTTTTGGCGAAAGCGTCGATGCGAGGCATTTCGAAAATAGTCGACATAACGAATTATTTGATGCTTATGACTGGCCAGCCGCTACATGCTTTTGATTATGATAAATTCGTCAAAGTCGGTTCTTCTAGCCAGCCGAAGATTATTGTTAGGTCGGCGAAGGATGGTGAAAAGTTACAACTTTTGGATGGAAAAACAATTGAATGCGATAGCAATGATATCCTTATTACATCCAATGATGTACCAGTCGCACTCGCTGGGGCGATGGGTGGAGCTTCGACAGAAATCGATGCTTCTACGAAACGCATTATCCTAGAATCAGCGACCTTTTCTCTCTACCACTTGCGTAAGACCCAGATGAAACACGGTATTTTCTCGGAAGCAATTACGAGATTCACAAAAGGTCAGTCAGCAGCACAAGTTTTACCAGTTCTTGCGGCAGCCATAAAAATGCTGGGGGGAAAGACTCTTGCCGTGGCAGATAATTATGCAGAGCCAGTCAAAACTTCTGTTGTAAAAATTACAACAGAGGATATTAATTCGTTGCTTGGTTCGCATTATGATACTTCACTCATCAGGAGTACTTTGGAAAATGTCGGATTCATCGTCCAATGTGACTGTGATGAAAAATGTCAATGTGGGAGAAAATGCGGAGAAAAATGTGATTGTCCGTGTGGGAAAATTCGCGTCACTGCACCGCTTTGGCGGACAGATATCCATATAAAAGAGGACATCATAGAAGAAGTTGGTCGTTTGTTGGGCTATGATAACATCGCACTCGATTATCCAATGCATCCATTTTCTTGCACTGAGATGGAGCCGATGCTTAGTCTAAAAACGAGATTACGCGATATCATGTCCGAGCGTTTGGGTGCACACGAAATTTTGACTTATTCCTTTGTGAGTAAAAAATTGCAGGAAGTAGCCGGCGAGAATGTCGCTGATTCTTACGAACTCGTGAATAGCATTTCGCCTGAATTACAATGTTTCCGACAATCCTTGACCCCTTCTTTACTAGAAAAAATTCGGGATAATCTAAAAGCTGGATACAGAGATTTTGCCCTATATGAGATTAATCAAATTACAAAAAAGTCTTATGGATTCGACGAAGATGGTGTGCCAAAGCTTTATACGCATTTGGCTTATGCTACGACGGGCGATTATTACCAGATGAAGGCAGTCTTAGTTGCGCTACTTGGAGAACTTGGTTTTTCCGGTAGTAATTTAGATTTTCATAAATATGATGGTCATTTTACATATTTAGAGCCTCTACATTCTGCGACGATTTCTACTCCACACGTTTGTTGTGGCGAGGTAAAACAAGGCATTCTAAAAAGAATGAAAATCGACCAAACGATTAGCGTGTTTGAAATATCTTTGGACCAGCTGCTCGTGGATTTGCCAGCTGTTTCTAGCCAAATTCCACAAATTTCAAAATATCCATCCGTCGAGCGTGATCTTACTATTAAGGTCTTGGATAAGTACGCATTTTCGGAAGCTGAAAATGCAATTAGAAATGCACTTTCGGACACGGAAAACCTAATTTTTGATATAAAAACCATATCAATTTATCAGCCGGGGGATGATTCTAGCTCTCGTAATATATCATTCCGATTACACTTCGCTAGTTTGAAGAAAACACTTACAAGTGAAGATATTTCTGCTATAATGAAAAAAGTTACAGGTGCCGTAAAAACGGCTGTGGGTGCTGAAGTTATATAAATTTCATCAAGGAGGTATTATGGATGAGAAATTATTAAAAACGAGTTTGAGACAGAGGATTATTGTTGCTGCGATTGCAATTTTGCTTCTTGGTACGACAATCGCAACCTATGTGGCAATTGTTGCTTCTTCTGGCTCAAAAGGCTCGACTAGCAAGGATGACCTAGAAAAAGAATATTCGAGGAAAGAAATCGAGCTGACTGAATATGCTGGCACTTTGTCGGAACAATATTTCGGTGAATTTTCTAGCTATCGTTCTGAAGTAAAGGCTTATAATGCAGAAGCTGCAAATGCGACAGGTGTCCGAAAAACAGACCTGAAAGAAGGCGACGGCAGAGAATTGACAACAGGTGATATTGATTACTACGCATACTATATTGGGTGGTGTGCTGATGAAAGTGTTTTTGATTCATCCTTTGATGATTATTCCAATCCGACATCGCTTAAGGTTCCGATTTATGCTGGACAGGGGATGATTGAAGGTTGGAACGAAGGTGTCGTCGGTATGAAACTTGGTGGTGTTCGTGAAATTATGATGCCAGGAGAATTGGCTTATGGGGAAAGCAGGGAAATTTGTGGCGGACTGAACTCCCCTCTAAAATTCATAGTAATGCCGATTGCAGGGGACGAGAAGTTGGTTACTTTGTCGAATGAACTCGAACAGCTTTATATGCAATTAATGCAAGCCTACTACGGCAAGAGCGTCAATCTGTCCAAATAGACTAGGTTACTTGATAATGTTCGCAAAAGCATAAATACTATTGACTTTTTTGTACAAGTGTGCTATAATAATACAGATGCAACATTGGAAGGTGTATCGTAGTTTAAAACGGAACTGATGTCGCCTCTCTAGAGGCGTAGTACACAAGGGGGTGTGGATATGATTATTATAAATATTGTTTTTCTGTTATCGTTTATCTTTTTTTCGGTTTTACTGAATTTTCTTTTAACAATGTTCTTCATCTCTAGACAAACAAAAGGTATGAGGACGTTGCTTTGGACTACTCAAGTTCTCCTATCGTTGTTATTGTTTTTCATTGTCGCCAGGGAAAGATATTCAGCTATTGATGGTAGCTTGTTAACTAGCCATCAGGCCACAGCAACCATGATGGTGGTCGTTATAATCTGTGCGTTTCTCTATAATGTAAACGTATGGGTAACCAGTTCTATGGTTGATTTTGTAAATCGTAGACTGGATGACGATCTGGAAATTATTGATATGGATGTAAAATATGAACGTGTCAATAATTTTTTGGTTGATGTTAGAAATGCCACCCCTGGAGAGTATCACGTCCAGGAGGACGGCCACTTGGTATCGAAAATGTAATTCAGGTTCCGACCCTCGGAAAAAGATAGTATAGCTATCAATTTCCGAGGGATTTTTCATGCTATAATAATCTTATGAAAACTTTTTTCTTTTATGATTTGGAGACGTCGGGATTGGATCCACGCGAAGATAGAATTATGCAATTTGCCGGCCAGCGAACTGATTTAGATTTGAATCCGATCGGTGAGCCAGTTAATTTGTTAGTAAAACTCGCTAACGATACTCTTCCTAGTCCCAGTGCGATCATGGTCACGAAGATTACGCCGCAGCAAACGGTGCAAGATGGGATAGACGAGGCTGATTTTTGCGACCGTGTGGTTAACGAATTTTTTATTCCAGAAACATGTGCTGTGGGCTACAATTCCGTTCGTTTCGATGATGAATTTATGCGAAACACACTTTGGCGAAATTTTCATGAACCATATACTTGGCAATGGAAAGATGGCAGAAGTAGATGGGACTTGTTGGACGTAGTGAGATTGACGCGAGCTTTACGCCCAGAAGGAATAAAATGGCCAGTTTCTGAGGAAGAAGTAATTGATGAAAAGACCGAAAAAAAGAAAAAAATAAAAAAAGCGACGAACAGGTTGGAGCTAATCACGAAAGAAAATGGAATCGAACACAGTCATGCTCATGATGCTCTCGCAGATGTTTTTGCTTTGATAGAAGTAACGAAATTAATAAAAAATAAACAAGAAAAACTGTTTAATTATCTTTTTGATATGCGTGACAAGAAAAAAGTGGCGAAACTGGTGAATTTAGATGAAAAAGTACCATTTGTCTATACTTGTGGAAGATACTCGGCGGTTCATAATAAAACTACGGTTGCTTTCCCCCTCACTGCTGGGAAAAATGGGAATGTAATCGTGTTCGACCTGCGTTATAATTTGGATGACCTACTAAAAGAAAAGAAAGAAGAAGGCTCATTTTATCCGGTTGTAAAAGAACTGAGCCTGAATAAATGTCCAGCTGTCGCACCAGTCGGAGTACTCGATGCGAAAATTGATGGCAAAACTGGCTGGGAAAAGATCGATCTGCCGAAAAAGGAAATGGAAGAAAATCTTAAATCACTTTTGGCTCACCCAGATTTCGCGGAGCGAATTCGCGAGCAATATGAAAATCGTGAAGATTATCCACCAGCTGTTGACCCAGAATCAGCTCTTTATCAATCTTTCTTACCAAAGAAAGACGAGATGACATGTAATTTGATCCGTAATTCGGACGAAAATAGATTGGCTGATTTTCATCCAGAATTCGAGGACGAGCGTTTGCCAGATTTGTTGATTCATTACAAGGCGAAAAATTATCCGACTGCTCTTTCCAAATATGAGCAAGAACAATGGGAGAAATATCGTTTGGCGCGACTAAATCGTCAGCTTCCTGGTTTTACCAAACAGATGCAAGATCTTCAGGATTCGTTAAGCGATGGAAAGACAGAAAAAGGTCAAACGATTGATCCATTCATCCTTGAGGAATTAAATCTTTGGTATCAGTCCTTGCAACCGTAAAACTATTAGAGTATAATATAAGCATGGGCACGAAGAATAGTAGAAGCTTAAGAAAATTCCAGAGTCTAAGTGTTGTTTTCGGCAGATTATCAGTTTGGATCTTTATTAGTGGCATTATTCTAGGTGTTGCTGTCTTGTTACTTGGCGAAAAAATTAGCAACCAAGTCATAACGAAAATTCTTGGCACTATGCTTGTGTTGGTTTTGGCGGCATTTTTGAGTGGAAATTTATTCAGAATGTTGGCAACTGGCAAAAAATTAGTACAGATGCCAGCTGTATTCGGATTATTACTGAATATCACATGGGTCATTCTATGGACTCTGATGATTTGGGGTGTATTCGATATTTGGAAAGAATGTGAAGCTGGGAAGAATTGCCTCCAGACGGATCTTTCTATAGTTGGTACAATTTCTTATATCGTGAGCGTCTCGTCGGTTATTATCTTGATAATGGCAAATATTCTGAATATTTCCGAGAACAAAAGTTATAAATTCTTGATTCGCTTTTTCAAACTTTTATCGATCGCTTGTTTGATCTACGAAGAAGTATTCGCAATCTTGTTTATCTTGGGAAATGGAGTTATAGCAGACTGGTTAATTATTTCTGCGATTATCGTCGCTTTCGTCTGTGCTATATCTTCGATGATCGCTGCGACATTTTCTCTCCAAAAAGAAAAAAAGAAATAGATTCTGTCACCTTCTAGTCTTGAATAATTAATGTT
>JAZSPO010000045.1:0-2191 GCA_045537505.1 Candidatus Nanosyncoccus sp. | reverse complement strand
AGATACCAATCGTATCACTTTTCATGAAATTACGAAGCCTGCCCTAGAAGAAGCGGTCAAACATCCAAGAAAAGTCGATATGAACATGGTCTCTTCGCAACAGGCCAGACAGACCCTCGATATGCTGGTAGGGTTTGATTTGTCGGGCGTAGTACGAAGAAAAGTGCCAGGAGCTATTTCCGCCGGACGAGTCCAGAGTCCAGCTCTTCGCCTCGTGGTAGAAAAAGAGCGTGAAATCGAAAAATTCCAGGGAAAATCCTCTTACAAAGTAACCGGCGATTTTACAAAAGATGGCCAAAAAACTATCTTCCCAGCCACTCTGGAAGGAAACAACCCAGAAACGATAAATGATGCCAAAAAACTCCTAGAGAGCCTCGAGACAGCCAATTATTCAGTTGCTAGCACTGATCAATCGGAAGGAACGAAGGCAAATCCTGTACCATTTGCGACAGCAGCTCTCCAGATCGAGGCGAACAGTAGGCTAGGTTTTTCTTCTTCTACAACTATGCGTGCGGCACAAGGACTGTATCAGGCTGGTCATATCACCTATCATCGTACAGATTCACTGATTCTTTCCGAGCAAGCTCTCGATTCTATCGCAAATTATATCGAAAAAACATATGGGAAAAACTATCTCCATGTCCGTCATTTCAAGACTAAATCTGCTGGAGCACAAGAAGCACACGAAGCAATTCGTCCGACTCATATAGAAAAAGAAGAAGCTGGAAACAATAATTATGAGAAAAAATTATACAAATTAATCCGTTCACGCACTCTCGCTACACAAATGGCCAATGCTAGGGTGAATCGTACTACAGTCAAGATTGTCTCTGATACGCCCAAAAAGACCGCCTTCATCGCGAAGGGGGAAGTCGTCATTTTCGATGGTTTTCTCAAAGTCTATGGTAATTCCAAAGATATTAATCTGCCAGACTTAAAAGTCGGAGATACTTGTTTGGCCGAGCAAATCCTGGCACATGAGACTTTTGAACGTCCGCCAGCTCGTTATACCGAAGGATCTCTGGTCAAGAAGCTGGAAGAGCTCGGCATCGGACGCCCATCCACCTATGCCTCTATCATGAGTGCAATCCAAGCACGTGGTTATGTCGTCAAAGGCGATTCGGAAGGAGAAGAAAGAGAAGTCAATGAACTGGTCCTCGTAGACGGAAAGATCAAAACAGGGCAGAAAAAGGAAAAGACTGGCTCCCTGAAAGGAAAGCTACTTCCTACACCGGTAGGAGAACTGGTTTCCGACTTCCTTACAGATCATTTCAAACAAATCGTCGATTATGGTTTTACGGCAGATGTAGAGGGCAAACTTGACCAAATCGCCGAGGAAAAACTGGAAAGAATCAAAATGCTGAAGGATTTTTATGCTCCTTTCTCCCAATTAGTCAAAAATTCTGCCGATATCGCCCGCTACAATAATGCTAATGCCCTCGGAAAAGATCCGAAAACTGGCAAGAATATCTATGCCAAGGTCGGAAAAAATGGCGGATTCATCCAACTGGGAGAAAATGAAAAAGAAACAGGAGAAAAACCACGTTTTGCACCACTTCCAAAAGGTGTCAATGTCAAAAATGTGACACTCGAACAAGCCTTAAAACAGCTGGAATTGCCATCTCTGCCAAGAAGTTTGGGCAAAGCAAAAGACGGCACAGAAATCATTACAGCATCTGGACCATTTGGTCCATATCTCAAGGCAGGGAAGTATAATATCCCAATCAAGGATTACGACCCATACACTATTTCTCTCTCCGAAGCAGAGCCAATTTACCAGGCAAAAATTGATTCTATTATTGCCGATTGGGGAGATATCATGATCATTAACGGAGCTTATGGTCCATATATCAAAGGGCCAGGCAGACGCAATAATGCCAAAATCCCTGATGGAACAGATTTGAAGAAGATAACGAAAGAGGAAGCAGAAGAAATCCTCGCCAAAAAGCCAAAAAACACAAGACGCCCTGCCAAAAGATCCAGAGGAAAAAAGCAAAAATAATACAATTATCTACACATTTCGCTTATTTTTAAACTTTAGCACAATAAATTGTTGACAATGTAAAAAATGTGATACAATAGAACATATAAAGTTGAAAATTATTAGTTGACATTTAGCTGAAAATATGATATCATAAGCTGAATGGGTACTAAAAACAGAGGTGGATTAAAAATAATTAAAAGGAATAAT
>JAZSPO010000030.1:0-1601 GCA_045537505.1 Candidatus Nanosyncoccus sp. | reverse complement strand
TTTCTCTTCTTCTTCCTCTGGGAGGACGATTCCGATACTTGCGACCGTATCCCCTTCGCTCATTTTCATGATACGAACACCTTGAGTCGCACGACCAAGAGTAGGAATTTCCTTCATCGCTACTCTGATGGCTTGTCCCTTTGTTGACATCATAATTACCTCTTTCGCTAAAGGATCCAGCGTATGAACTGCGACGATCGGGCCAGTCTTTTGGGTAACAGCAGCTACTTTAATACCGACTCCACCACGTTTGTGAACTGGGAAATTCTGGACAAGTGTCGCCTTACCATAGCCATTAGCAGAGATGGCAAGAAGCTTTTGTGATGGATCAGTCACGACATCCATTCCCACGATTTCATCTTTCGGACGTAGTCTCATACCACGCACGCCCCTGGCCGAACGGCCCATCGCACGTACTTGAGTCTCGTTGAAACGTACTGCTTGTCCAGCAGAAGTAGAGATGATAATATCATTCTTCCCTGTGGTACCCTTGACCCATTTCAGTTCATCACCTTCGTCAAGCTTAATCGTGATCAAACCATTAGTCCTAATATTCTCGTAATCTTTGATCGAGGTCTTTTTGATAGTGCCTTTCTTCGTAGCCATGAAGAGATAGCCATCTTCGCCAAGCTCTGTTCCCTGTTTGATAATAGCTGTAATCCTCTCTTCTGGATGCATATTTAGCATATTGACTGCTGCTGTACCCTTGGCAGCAAGTGTCGCCTGTGGCACTTCATAAGCTTTCAGACGGAAAATCCTACCTTGAGAAGTAAAGAACAACAAATAATCGTGCGAGCTTGCAGTCACTATCTGGGCAATTACATCTTCCTCTTTCGTAGTCATGCCACGTTTTCCCTTGCCACCTCTGTTTTGCTTGCGAAAATCGTTCTGTGAAACACGCTTCATGTAATTTTCTGCTGTAAGTAGAATGACGCTTTCTTCTTCTGGGATTAATTCTTCCTCGGAGAATTTGCCTACCTCGTGATTGATAATCTTGGAACGACGCTCATCGCCATATTTTTCTTTCATGGCAATGAGTTCTTCTTTTATAACGCGCAAAATTTCGTTTTCGTCAGCCAGAATTGCCTCTAATTTCTTGATCAGCTCGTGTAATTCTTTCAGTTCTGCCTCAATCTTATCACGCTCTAGTCCCTGGAGGCGGCGAAGCTGCATAGCAAGAATAGCGGCAGCCTGTATCTCTGATAAACCGAATTTTTTCATCAGTTGCTTGTCGGCATCATCATAAGCTGCACGAATTGTCGCAATTACCTCATCGATATTATCAAGAGCAATCTTCAAACCTTCCAAGATGTGCGCTCGCTCTTTCGCCTTTCTGAGATCATATTCTGTCCTTCTACGAGTAACCTTCTGGCGATGTTTAATAAATTCGCCCAGAATCTCTTTTAGACCAAGAATACGTGGCTGGATTCCATCGACCAGAGCCAACATATTATAGTGGAATGTAGTCTGGAGACCAGTCATCTTATACAATTGATTCAAGATTTTCTTTGGAAAAGCGTCTTTCTTCAGTTCGACAACTACGCGAATCTTTCCGCGTGCAGATTCATCCCTGGCATCAGCGATATGATCAAGTTTCTTAT
>JAZSPO010000119.1:0-4274 GCA_045537505.1 Candidatus Nanosyncoccus sp. | reverse complement strand
AAGACTTCTCCAGACACGATGGCAGTCAGTGCGAAATTGATGGAAAAAGGTGCTGACCAACAACTTATTACGGCGAGTATGTCTCCGAAGCCGAAAGAAAAAGCTGTCGTAGAAGATGATGTTTTGCCGGATAGTATCGATGCGGATACTGCCGAAGATGCTGCGGAAGAAACTGGAACCGAAGAGGCTGAAGCCAAAGAACCGGAGGATGAGAAGAAAACAGAGAAGGATACAACTGTAATGGATGTCCAAAATGCTGATGACGATGGAGTCGAAGTCAATATCGCCGCACAAAGTACGCCAAATGTACCTGAAGCTCCAAATGAGTCTGAGATCCCAGATATTCCAGCTATCCCAAATATTCCAGAGGTATCTGATGCTCCTGAAACAGCAGAGGCGACACTTCCTCCAATAGACTCACAGCCATCTGGAGAGTCGGATGATTCGACGAATGAAAATTCTTCTACGCCAGAAACATCGCAGGAAGAAGAAAATACAGAGTTGAGTCCAGAACAACAACTTGAACAAATAATTGCACAAAACAATAACGCTGCACCTGAAATACCGGCAACAGAATTGTTCAATCCGCAAAGTCAAACAAAAGTTGAGCCTACTCCAGAGGAGGCAAACGAAGTCGCAGCTGTTCCGACGGCGGCAGTTCCAGTGAATGATGTTTATGGAGCACAGTCCGAGAGGACAGATTTCCATGATGGAGTGGTTGATCCAATGGAAAACATTGAACAGCCGAAAGACTATGGGGCTATGATGGAACAGGCACTTGCTGAGGCGACACCTACAGTCAATGCAATTGAATCTCCGAGTGCACCTATCGTTTCTACTCCAGAACAACCAGAAACACCTTCGGCACCTGCAGTGCCAGTAGACGCTGAGCCTTCAGCTGAACAAAGTGTCAATGATATGGTCAATCAAATGGTGAACCAAGCACAGCAAGCAAATGTGCCAGTTCCACAAGTCGAGCAACAAGTTCCACAACTTCCAGTACCTCCAGTCCCTCCGGTAGATATGAATATGATGCCTCCGGCAACTCCATCTTTGCCACCAGTCCAGATTACACCTGAACAGGTCATGGCACAGCCAGTCCCACAACCAGCTCCAGTGCCAATGCAGCAGCCAGTCCCACAACCGGCTCCACAGCCTGATTCATTATCGGCTTCACAACCAATGACACAACCTGTTCCAGAGTCGGTTCCGCAACCGATGCCAGCAGAAACTTCGCCAGCTCCAGCCGTGGAGCAAGATCCTTCGGAAGCATCAGGAATACCAACTGCTCCGGAAAACGTGCCGACTCAGGCCGAACCGGTTAACCCAGTGGTAGTTCGGCCGGTCCAAGATCCAGCGTCGGACCCGCCGGTCCAGGACCCAGGGGCATTTAAAATTCCAGGAATGTAAAGTATGGTGATGATACCCATCGTCTTTGCTGTGGCAGTTTCTACTGTTATGGTGATGGCTCTTGTTAAAACAAATAATTAACGTTGTGGAGTTTTACAACGAACAAAAACAAAAAGAGTAGAGTACGATAATGTATAATTAACAATATGAATCTACTCGATAAAGATATTTTGTTGGTCGATAAGCCAACAGGGATGAGTTCTTTTGCAGTGGTTGCTCGAATTAGACGTGTACTAACCGAACAAGCACGTGCAAAAGCAATTGCACAGGGAAAAATACCACCGAAAAGGGAAAAAGTTGGGCACGCAGGAACACTAGATCCATTTGCGACTGGGCTATTAATTTTGTTGTTGGGAAAGGGAACTAAAAAAGCAGGCGATTTCCTGAAGCTCGATAAAAGTTATGAAGCGACTATTGAGCTGGGAAAAGTTTCTACAACAGGCGATGTGGAAGGCGAGATATCGGAATACAGTGTTTCTGGGGCTGTAAATCCCACTATTTCACAAGTCGAGGCTGTGATAGGTTCCTTCCAGGGCGAAATCGTACAAAAAGTACCTGCTTTTTCTGCGGTTAAAATTAATGGGCAGCGGGCTTATAAAATAGCACGGGCAGGGAAGAAAATTGAGATGCCAGAGAGAAAAATAAAGATATATGATATTAGAATCATCGATTACCAATGGCCATTCCTCAAAATTGCTTGTGATGTTAGCTCTGGAACATATATCAGACAGCTTGGTATGGATATTGGCGAAAAATTAGGCGTCGGAGGATATCTTACAGAGCTAAGAAGAACGAGAATCGGAGAATATGATGTAAAGGATGCGAAGTTGCTTTCCGATTATGGTATAATCGATTAAAAGGAGAACAATGGAAGAAGGAGATATAAACGTTTCACCAGAACAACAGAGCGAAAATGGTAGTTCTAACCAAAGTGAATGGGATACGACAAAAGATGTAAAATTCGTCGGTGATATGGAAAATCGAAAAGCTGGAAATGGTTGGGCACAGCTGACTGGCTATTATAAGAAAAATGTCGATAAAATTGGCGATTTAATTTCTGGCGAGAATGAGGAAGAAAGACAAGAGAAGATAAATTACTACAAAGAGAATCCAGACAAGATCCATGAGCTAGTCAGAGAATACCTCGAAAGAGAAAAAGTAGAAAAAGATGGTAATGACAATACCGAAGAGGGAAAAATTAGCGAGGCTGAAATTGTTGAATCGGAGCAGGTAGAACAGCCTGAGCAACCAGAGACAACGGAACAGCCGGAACCTGAAGTACAACCAAAATCAGACGCACAGCCAGAACCTGAAGAAGAACCGAAGCCGGAGGAGCAGCCAAAATCTGAGAAGCAACCAGATGAGTCGGTTGGGGAAGATGATAATGCTTGGGAAACAGATTATAGCAAATTCGGAAAATTTGGCCAAACGAGATTTTTGCTTGATCCGAATGATCCAGAACCAATTAACACAGAAAAATACTTAGTCTTCTCTGTTTCGGATTCAATCAAAGAAGCTGTCCCACGCGATAAACTAATAGAAGTATATGAGGACAAAGTCAAAAATGCTGATACGGCAAAGAAGTATTTCGAGAGTACTAGACTTGCGATGCAAATATCGAAAGAGTTCGCAGAAGACGGTGAAATGCTGTCCAAAATTAAGGAAATACAAGAGACGCCAGTATAGCAGATGTATAGGCTGAGTGCGGAACTAGAAACGGCGAAGAAAATTCTAGAGCGAAGAAGCTCTGACCTCGTACGTTGTCAGATGGAATATGACAAGACGACGAAAGGTGGTATTTTGCGAAGACTAATGAACCGCAGTGCAAGAAAAATCGCAAAAGAGAGGCTGGATTGGACTCAGAGAGATGTTGATAATGTGAGAAATGACATCGACAAATTGAACAGTGAACTGAAGGAACTAGGCTTAGGCCAGACAGAAGCTTCGAAGAGTTCGCCAAGCACTTCTGCTGAATCTATAGACGAAGAGACTAAGAAGGCTGATATTTATCCTATTGGCCCAGATTCTTTGGACGAAGAAAAAGCAGCTTAGAATCGACCAAATCCACCAATGTTACTTTCGTAGCACCGGATAAATCCGCTAGCATTACTCCAAGGGGACACTCAAGGCCGTTTGGCCAAGCTTATACCCCTTGGTAGTAACGCTAGTAAGGATTTATCCTATTTTTGTTACCAATTCGTCGATGGCTCTGTGGCAGGTGTCGCTTTTTCCACTCTAGCAAACTACAAAGACAATGATATGGCTCACGAGCATACCTATTTTGGCAATGGCGGTTCAACTACTGTAGGTACATCTTACCAAACTACTACTTACGATGGAGAAACCCAAAAGATTGGTACATATTATAATTTCCAGGCTGCAACGATAGGTACTGGAGCATCATTATCAACAGATGGTGACCAAGCACCGGATAGCTTTTGTCCAAATGGTTGGCAATTGCCGATTGGAAATACACAAGACGTGAACAAAGCTTTCCAGAAATTACTTAATAGTTACAATATCACAAGTAATGCTGCTGGTTCCATTGTAGCTCGTAGCTATCCTCCATCTTACATATTCTCAGGTCATTACCATTGGGGAGAAGGCAGAATATATAATATCGGCTATGATGCACGTTGGCAGACCAATACTGTATGGGGAGAAGATAATACCTATACTCTGTACATTGGTGGTAATGGAATTGTTCCTAACGGCGTTCTTGATATGCTAACCGGCCTCCCTCTCCGCTGCGTCTCCACCTATTGATACATTGTTAGGACAAATCCTTACTGATGTTACTACCAAGGAGTATAAGCTTGGCCAAACGGCCTTGAGTGTCTCCTTGGAGTAACATCAGTGGATTT
>JAZSPO010000033.1:0-5842 GCA_045537505.1 Candidatus Nanosyncoccus sp. | reverse complement strand
GAGGTGTTTTGCCGCGAGACGCTTTTTCAAATCCTCGACCAAAGTATCGAAAATTTGTTCGACCTGCTTCTTCGTCAGAGAATGAAATACCAACACTGCATCCAGGCGATTGATCAATTCCGGTCTCATCGCCTTCTTCAGGGCTCTATGCGCTGCTTCTTTTTGCATCTCATATTCTGCATCGCGAGTCTTTTTGGAGTCTTTCTTCGTTCCAGAAAATCCGAAATTATCATCTTGGTACATTGCTTCTGCTCCGAGATTCGAAGTCAGTATTACGATTGTATTATTGAACTTGATTTTGTTTCCTTGCCCATCTGTCAGAATACCATCTTCCAGTATCTGTAACAGCATATTGAAAACATCTGGATGTGCTTTTTCGATTTCATCGAATAATACTACGGAATATGGGTGCCTTCGTACCGCTTCTATCAGTTTTCCACCATCATCGTAGCCAACATACCCAGCTGGTGCACCGACCAGACGCGAAACATTGTGTTTTTCGCCAAACTCGGACATATCGATCTTGATCAGAGCGTTCTCTCCGCCGAAAACTTCCCTTGCAACTACCCGAGCGAGTTCAGTTTTTCCGACGCCTGTTGGACCCATGAAAAGGAATGAGCCGATCGGACGATTCGGATTGGCAATTCCAGAACGTCCACGACGGATTGCTTTCGCTACTGTATGTACAGCTTCATCCTGGCCGATGATAGCCTTATCGATATGATCTTCTAGCTTCATCAAAAGTTCCATTTCCGAGCCATGAACCTTAGAAACCGGAATACCAGTCTTGAGCGATATCGCCTTCGCAAGGTGTTCTTCGGTCAATTTCGGAGTTTTTTGTTTGTCCGCTCCAGATTTTTCGAGAGTTTTTATTTCTTCTTGCAGCTTCGCCAGACGCGTTTTGTAAAGTGCAGCTTTCTCGAAATCCTCCGACTCAGCGGCTTCTTGGACTTTTTCTTCCAAATCTTTTTGTTCGATTTTCAGTTTCTTGTATCTGCTGCCACCTTTTTTGTCTTCTGCGACTTTTGCAATAGCACAAGCTTCATCTATTACGTCTATGACTTTGTCTGGCATAAATCGATCATTAATATATCTACCGGACATATTTATAGCCGTCTCGAGAATTTTTTCTGGAATCACAACATTATGATGCTTTTCGTAGTGCGATTTTATCCCTTTTAGAATGCGGAGAGTGACAGCATCGCTCGGCTCTTCCACCATCACGGTCTGGAATCGGCGTGCCAAAGCTTTGTCCTTTTCGATATTTTTGCGGTATTCATCCAAAGTCGTAGCTCCGATTAGACGAATCTGTCCCCGAGCAAGAGCAGGTTTTAGAATGTTCGCCGCATCCATCGTGCCGTCGCTTCCGGAACCAGCTCCAGATAACAAATGCAACTCATCGATGAATAGAATGATTTGTGGATGGTTTATCGCTTCATCAATCACGCCTTTGATGCGTTCCTCGAATTCTCCGCGAAATTTCGTACCAGCGACCATGGAAGATAGATCTACCTGATACAATTTCTTACCAATCAAATTCCCTGGCACATCATTTTTCGCAATCCGAGCAGCTAAACCTTCCACGATAGCGGTCTTCCCGACGCCAGCCTCGCCGATGAGAACAGGGTTCGATTTCGTTCTACGACAAAGCACTGTAATCGTTCTTTCGATTTCCTTGTCACGTCCGATGACGGTATCGAGTTTGCCATCCTTGGCCAATTGTGTGAGATCTTCGCCATAGCGAGAAAGCCATTTCAGTTTCGGCTGGTTCTGGTATTTTTCCTTCTCTTTCGATTTTTTCGCCGATTCGGCCTGTTTCTCGACTAGTTCTTCTATCGTCTTCGCGATTTCGTTGATTTTGACATCCAACCCAGCAAGAAGCAAAGCAGCCCGAGAATTCGGTTGCGTGACGAGAGCATACAGAATATGTTCAGTTCCGACCACTTCGATCCCATGATCCTGGGCGAAAATTGCAGCCATGCGGAGAGTCAAAACTGTAGCTTCCGACAAAGACATCATCGCCATCTGGGAACCAGGAACTTCCACCGCCGTAGCATTCAACTGTTTTTCGACATCAGATAATTCAATCCCCTCATCTGCGAGGATATGCGCACCTGTACAAGCATCCATATCAAGAATTCCGAGCAACAGATGTTCTGTACTCATATAGCCATTGTTGTACCTCTTGCTGAACATATCAGCTTTTTGGATCGCAAAACGTGCATTTTCCGACAAATGGCTCATTATTTCGTTAAATTCATCTTGCATACTCTTATAGTAGCAAATTAGCACTCTCATGTCAAGAGTGCTAATTATTCTTTCAACACTGGTGCGGGTACGGGGAGTCGGACCCCGATCTCATCCTTGGGAAGGATGCATAGTAGCCGTTATACGATACCCGCTCGCTCTTTTCCCCTATATTATATCATGATTGTTGCTCGATATCTTCTAGCTCGATATATTCTTTGACTTTGCCGTCTTCCACGAGCGTGTCAAAATCGTGTTCGAGCTGGGTGAATTTTATGCCCAGAGAGACATAGGACACTTTTGTATCAGTTTTACTTATCAACTTGAGGATAAAGTAATAATCGCCATTTTGTGAAACGAAAGGTTCCGAAATCTGCCCATCCTCCATCTCGAACGCTTTTGCGGAACGCCCACCGTCAATATTCATAATATCGACAAGGTCCCCTGTTTCCTCATACTCGATTTGTAAAGCTTCGGCCACGGCATGGAAATCTCCCCCATTTTCTCGCAACATCTTTTCTGCCTGCTCTGTCTTTTCCATCGCCTTGGTATCAATCTTTTTCGAGACCTCTACTTCCATCAGCGACAAATACAACATCCTCTTGTACTCTTCTTTCGTCATACCGAAATTATCTTTGAGGATTTTGAGAAAACTTTCTTCGCTACGTTCTAGTCCACCAATTTTGAGATGTTCTTCGAAGGCCTTGTTAACCTGTTCATCGCTCACTTTGATGTCCAAAGAGGCACCAATTTTCAGGGCGTAGGAGTATTTTTCCGCTTCCGTGAGAGCAGTTCGCTTGTAAAACTTCTTGATACTTTCCGTGTCTCCTTCTTCCGAATCAGACGAGCCGTTTTGCTGTTCTACTGGCATCATGCTGCTACGATAAATCATCTGATAATCGCTATAACGCACACTTTGTCCATCGACATTCGCGACCGGAACTGGCAGAACCGTAGTAATTCTATATAGCACATCGCCCACATTCTGGGTCTTGTAAAGAGAGACCCAGCCGTACGTCCCTGCCAAAATCAAAGCGACCAGGGCCACTGCAATCGTTACCAAAATCAGGCGGTGTTTGGCAAATTGCATCGGATACTTAAATTTCCTGCCATGGGCGAGGATTTCTTCCCGGCGTTCCTCTAGTTTTTCTTTCTCGGTCTTGTGGACCTCTTCTTTCGAGACTTTTTCCTTTAGTTTCTTTATTACTTTTACCATTTTTAATCCTTATTTTTTTCTGCGTCTTTGATTGCGTCCTGGAGCATATTATGAATTTTCTCAGGCTTCGGCACTTGGGAAATGATCAAATCTCCGACTCCAGTCTGAATTAAAATTGTACCATATCCAGAAATTCCAGCCATCATTCCAGGTGTACTGACAGATACGCTTTGGATTTTATCGAGTCCGAGATCGATGATAGATTTCTTAAATAAACCTTTTTGGATAATTTGCCTAATTCTCTCATTCGTCACAATGTAAATCGAAAAAAACCACATCATATAAGCATAGCCCAGCCCAATCAAGCCGATGAGAACGCAGCCGAGGAATACCCAAAACATACGCCAATCACCTTGCCACAAGAACAGAGGGACTATCCCAATAACAATCATAAAAATGAGGAAAAAAACACCTTTTTTCGCGGTGGAAAAATGCCTTCGGAAAGTAAAAAGCACTTTTTCATCTTCGCGTTGACCGTCGAAAGATAATTCTGACATAACATTATTATAGCACACCAAAGAACCATTTTTCTCCGTGCTATAATAAAACCATGAATAATTTGTACGTCATTGACTTGATCCAAGATTTTCTCCAACATATCGAAATCGAAAAGGGACGTTCCCTTAACACCGTACGAAATTATGAACTATACCTGAACCGGTTTTATGAACTCTGCTCAGAGAATCTAGACCACGAGCTCCAACCGGGCGAAATAGATGAGGAAATGCTACGCAAGTATCGTCTGAGGCTGAACCGTTTCGAAGACGAGAAGCACAATCGGCTGACGCCCCAAACCCAGGCATATTACCTCATAGCCTTGCGTGGATTTCTCAAGTACCTCGCCAGAAGGAATATCAAATCGCTCGACCCTTCCCTCGTCGATTTGCCGAAGACTCATCGTCCGCAAGTGACCTTCCTGCATTTTGATGAGATTCAAGCTATGCTCGACGAAATTGATCTAGACACCGAAACTGGGCTGCGCGACCGAGCCATTATCGAGCTATTATTCTCTGGTGGACTACGTGTTTCCGAACTATGCAATCTGAATCGAGACGATATCAATCTAGATAGGAAAGAATTCGTCGTGCGTGGGAAAGGTAGCAAGGACCGTCCGATTTTCATCGATGATTCTGCTGCTAGTCGCGTGAAGGATTACCTTGTAAAAAGACATGATTCTCTCCCAGCCCTCTTTCTGAACAATAGCCGAAACCACGGAGAAACGGATACGAAAGGCGATTACCGTCGGCTGACACCTCGCAGCATCCAGAGGATAATCGAAAAATACACCAAGGCTGCTGGCATTACGAAGCATGTCACACCACATACTTTGCGACATAGTTTCGCGACAGATCTGTTGATGAATGGAGCAGACTTACGTTCTGTACAATCGCTGCTTGGGCATAGTAATATTTCCACCACCCAAATATATACCCACATTACCGATACACATCTAAAAGACGTCCACAAAAAGTTCCATTCGGAAACCAACTAGAGTCTTCTTCTACCAGATTCATTTTTTATGGTATAATTACGTCAATAGCAAAAAGGAGTTCTATGGCAAAAGAAACTAAAAAAACCAGTGGTAAAGAAAAAGACCTCATCCAGAGGAGTTTGGTAGTCCTAAAACCTGATGCAGTCCAGCGTGGAATCGTGGGAGAAATTATCCATCGTTTCGAGCGTGTCGGTCTGAAAATTGTCGGCATGAAAATGGTCATGCCTGGCGAGGATCTATACTACAAGCATTACGAAGATGTCGGCCAGATGATCACACGTCATGGCGAAGATATTTTCCGCTACAATGTCCAATACATGATGACTGGTCCTGTCATTGCGATGTGCCTAGAAGGAATTGAGGCTATTCCTCTAGTTCGTAAGATTGTCGGTCCGACTGAGCCAAAGTCTGCAGATATGGGTACAATTCGTGGCGATTTCGCACACATGAGCTACGGCTATTCCGATGCGAAAAAGATGGGAGTGCCAAATCTTGTCCATGCTTCTGCAAATCCAGAAGAAGCGAAAAAGGAGCTTGCTCTCTGGTTCACGGAAGAAGAGCTCTATGATTATTCTGATCTAAACGAAAAATATACAAGATAGCTGGATTTGTTAATACATAATTTTAAGTTACCTTGGTTTCAGCCTCGTCAAAATTAGCTCGTAATTCCTTATGAAAAATATTACTTCGTTATTTTTCCTAAGGTAATTACTCATAATTTTGATAGAGGTGAAATCCGCTTTTAGTAACTTAAAATTAGTATTAATCAAATCAACTTGCTTTATTAGTGTCAGCCAATCTGGCAAGAATATGTTATAATATTTCTACGGCGCGGTAGCGCAATGGATAGAGCAGCTCCGTCCTAAGGAGAAGGTTGTGAGTTCGAC
>JAZSPO010000013.1:0-3637 GCA_045537505.1 Candidatus Nanosyncoccus sp. | reverse complement strand
GGGTGATTCACAATCTGAGAAACAACAACACAAGCTGATTAGAGCTGTTTTGGATAGGGACGCAAAAGTTCTAGGACAGGACAATGTCGATATTTCCCCAGAAGAAAAAGAGCGGCTGTTTGATTTAATTGAAAAAGGCTTAGTTAAGAGCAGTGATTTTGCTCGTATTGTCAAAAGCATCAAAGGTCCAATTGAGACAAATAGTGTAGAAGAGATTTTTGCTCGTATTTCGACTTCGAATTATGAAAGACGAATCTTATCTTATATGGCTGGGCTGGGTTTTGAGAATTATGAGAAAATTCGTCCAGAAACAGTAAATGTTTTTCTTAGTCGTTATCCGAATCCAATGGATTTCCAGCCGGCGACAGATGATTTTTTGCAGGCCATTCGTCGTAATAATCCAGAGCCAAAATATCAGGCGTACAAGGCTGCTTTTCGCAACTTTGATCTCCATGTTTATGGTAAGAAACAAGAATATTGGGAACAGGCACAAGAAATCTTTGCAGAAGCAGAAAAATGGCAGTTGGAACGAGAGGCCAAAAAATTGGAGGAAGAACTTTTGCCGTTGGCTGAAGTCAGTGGGGATGCTTGGCTCCAAAATGGGCAAGTTTATATGTTGCGTCCAGAGTTATTGCAAGAAGTCGGACTGGGACCACGTTACCAGATGGAAGTCAGTGGAATTGAAATCGCTTTGTCTCGTGTCTTTATGGCAGATGTTCATGAAGCAGCTATCGCTTACATAAAGTATAATGACAAGGTAAAAGTAAGAGGCTATTACAGAAGTAATTCGCAAGGAATGTGGAGATATTTGGCAGATTATGTAGGTGGAAATGGTGAGATCGCTTGGTATGGTGTCGGATTCAATGAGGAAAGTTTGACGCTTCCTCTCAAAATCCAGAAGCAGTTGAATATGATTTGCAAAAAAGAGGGCATTCTCGAAGTCCCAGGAGCGAATATGGGATTCTTCCTCGGTGGCACAGCTCGCAGGTTTAACTCGAAGGATGAGTACAAACAATTAGTAGCGGACCACAAAATGGATTCGGATTATTATCGCGAAGTACGTAGAGAGCCGATTGTGGACTTCGGTGTGCTTTCTGCAGAGAAACATCCCCCAGAAAGTATTGATGTGGACAAAGGTAATGCTCCAAATTTCCGCAAACAATTGGACCACTATCAAATGGAAACCAGAATGTATGGAGATGTTACTGTCCGGCAATTCCCTTCTTTCAATGATGAGCTGAGGTACACCATGTTTGAAATCGGACGCGGAGACAATAAAAAAGCGTGGGTAGGTAATATAGAAATGAATTCTTCAATTACTTCGACAGGGTTAAAGTCCGAGTGGGTTTCGACAGGAGATATTTGTACTCCACTTTTGGAATACCACACTATGACAGGTGGCTATGGTAAGCCAGATGGAAGAACGGATGGTTATGAGGATATGTGGGATTATCTCAAACTCACGCCTATCATCAAGAGATATTTATACACTTGGCGAGACGCTTAGATCATCATGTGATTGCAGTAAAACGAGAGTTATAGTCTTTTTTCCTTATCTGTTGTAAAATGGTAGGTGGAAGCGTGGCCGAGTGGTTGAAGGCGCACGACTCGAAATCGTGTGGGCGTGCAAGCGTCTCGGAGGTTCGAATCCTCTCGCTTCCGCCAGGAAGTATTGGAAAATATCCCATGAGGGATATTTTTTAATACTTCTTGCTTGCAAGAAGCGAGGATTCGAGCCCAAGGTTCGTTATCGAAGCGAAGCCTCGATCATATTGGAATACATGGAAAATACTAATAAGTTATTTTCCGACTTTGACTAATGCTTTATTCTATCAAAATAAATTGCAAAGCCGAATATTATTAATGAGGCAAAAAAGAACCCAATTTTGATAGGAAAGAGATTTGCATCTATTTCTCCTGCTGCGACACTACATCTGCTATCATTGCTGCAGAAACTTCTAATAAAATATAGGGGTATTGTGAAGATGTATAATAATAACGTCGAGGAGAACAGCCCTAGTGGGAAATTATGAGATTTTTTAGCGACAATAATGCCGTAAATCACCACGGCGATACAGATTAGACTAATCACAGCAAGGGAGGTTAGTTTACCATATTATTTATTCAAAAATCGTTTTATTTACCGTTATTACTGGCCTGATGCCATAAAAATGCAAATATGCATCATCATAGCGAAGTGCAGATGAATGACCTATTATTGCCCAGACACCTTTCCTGCCATCGTCTTTATTGATCCACCCATACGGCGTAGAAGTCCAGTAGCCATTTGGCAGTGCCTTGGCGATCCCACCAAAATCTGGGTCATAGTAGCCATATCCATTTTCCCAAGTCTCTTCATGCTCACAACCAAATACTGGGTTTTCTGGGTCTGGAGACATTCCCTGCTTGCAATTTTGTGTCCAATCGATTAGCCAAGCATAGCGACTCACTGGGGAAGGGTTTTCTCCACTTCCTTGGCGATTAGTGTCCAGATAGTAATACGTGCCATGTTCATCAAACCCTGTCTTCCCTGTAATATCCGCTACTTCATATGCTGAAATGAGTCGTGGGGTGAATTGCCAGTTAAATTCTTCTGTCAGCTTGTTCATTTCTGGTACCAGATTACTATCTTCATAGGGTACATCAACATTATCATCATTCCAGCTCACAAGTGGCGTTGTATTGTGATCTAGTAGCATAGTGTAGGTATTCTCATCCTGTTTATAAACATACCATTTCATACATCCAGTCACTACTCCTGTCGGCGAGCCAAACTCATTCAGGTTTTTGCTTGCCACCTCTGCATCGCAAGCATGATCTAAATGAACTGGATCCAGATATACTGTAGCAATATAAGTTTCTCCGTCGGTAGCTGGCACCGCCGTCGGTTTTCCAATTGAATAAGAGCCGTCTTTTTTCGTTCCAGAATTACCGTCGGTATCAGTATTTGTGTTTTCCCACGGCTTCAAAAACAATAGTAAAGCCATTATGCCTATAGCCACGGCTATAAAAGCGCCCAAAACAATCCACCAAATATTATTAGTCGTTTGTTCTGGTGTGTTAGTTGCCTCAATTTTCACCTAGCTCTCTATTATAGTTTTTTCAATTTCTATCACAGGGCGTACGCCGTATTTTAGATAATCTGCCAGAATATAATCGGCCGAACCATCTTCTAGTATTCCCCAGACATACCTTTCGTCTGAAACTCTTGGAGCATTCACCCAGCTATTGATGCCTCTGTTAATAATGGAAGCATAATAGTCTGACGTACCACAAGCTATATCTGCAACCCCAGCGTTGTCTGTCGAGCTATTCCAAGTTACCTTGCAACCTAGCTTTTCCAGATCTTTGTAGTCCCAGGTCCCGATGTTTTTTATTTGTATGCCAAGAATGTTTTCCAAAGAACCCTTTGCTGTATTTTCTAGATAGATCTTTATGCTACTGTTATCATACTTATTAGAATTTTCTTTATCGAATAATATTTCATAGCCCAAATCGGAAAAAACATCATTGATTGTTGTACTACCATTTATTTTTGGGTTGAGATTAGATTTCGAAATCAGTCTAACGGACGTACTAGTTTTGTCGCTATCCTCTAGTACATACCACTCTGTACTTTTTATCTCTACTAAATCTC
>JAZSPO010000011.1:0-5078 GCA_045537505.1 Candidatus Nanosyncoccus sp. | reverse complement strand
GAAAAAGCTGTAAAAGAAGCGAAAGCAGGAAAAGTTGAATATCGAGTAGACAAACAAGCTATTATTCATATTGGTCTTGGGAAAGTATCTTTCGGACCAGAAAAACTGACAGAAAATGCCAAGGTATTCTTCGACTCACTGAAAGCACAACAGCCATCTTCTCTCAAAGGTCAATACGTCAAGTCCATCTTTATTTCTACCACGATGGGCCCATCCATCGCTATTGAGAATATTTACGGCTAGAGATGGTGGTATTTTCCACCTCTGTAAATATCCTGGGCACGGTATATTTGTTCGGCCAGAATAACTCGCATTAATTCATGTGGGAAAACTGATTTCGAGATACTCCAGACAAAATCAGCCTTGTTTCTGATTATCTCAGATATACCATAAGGTCCACCAATTATGATCACGACCGATTTCGAATGAAGAAATTGTGTTGCTATGATTTCTGAAAGCTCCAAAGAAGTGATATTTTTTCCTCGTTCATCTAGAATAATAACGTATTCGGCAACACCAAATGGCCAATTTTTCTCCAAATTTTGGATTTTTTCATCGTCCCAGTATTCAATTTTCGCATCAAAAGGTTTATGAAGACGCCTAAAATATTCATTTTGTCCGTCCAAAACCCAATTTTTCGATTTTTTTCCACCAGCAATTACTCTAATCATACTCTTATTATACCACTCTATCGATATTGACATAAGAAGTAAAAAGGTATATAATAGAAATGTTGGCCTAATGGCTGCACCTTAATTTTATAGAGAGATTACATCTGTAGGATAAAGTTTCTGGAAAAAACGGAGATTTTACCCTGCAGATGTCTTTTCGATTGGGCATATGCAAGGACACAAAAAAGGAGGTGGCAAATATGACAATCGAAATTAAGATGAAGGATGCAACTGTTGTTTTACGCAATTGTGACAAAAAGGACGGAAAGACGATTGTAGAGATGATCAACGATTTTCTGGCTGAACCGTCAAACCTAGAGGTGCCGGTTTTCGATAGGGAATTATTCCGGAATTTTATCGTTGGTTATTTAGTCGATGAAAACGGATTAGCTGTTGATTTAGCTGGCGGCTCACTTGGAGAGGCTCATCCAGGAGAATTCCTTGTGAAAAACCCTGGTGTTCTTGTGGCTTATGATGTCTATGATCGAAATCATAACTATTATATGGATATCATTGATTACAAGAATTGCAAGTTGATAAAAAGAGTTTATCGTAACGACACGCAGTTAGTAAAAGCAATGTTAAAAAAAGACATCGAGGAACTCTATCCAATCAACGAGCTTTACAAAACATTAAGTGGAGTGGAGCGATTCAACCCTGGTTTGACCGAATTTGGATTAGAGAATGTCGGCCTTTATGATTTGCGAACAACTATCCAAAAAACCCTTCGAAGACTGAACGATTCAATAATAATCAAAAAAGAAGATAACAACGAGACGGAAGAAAGCGCGTTTTTCTTCACACCAGTAGATCATCTCGGGATACTTCATGATTTTATCACGCGAGAAAAAGACGATCTTAAAATTTGCTCATATACGATGGGTGAGTTTTCTTGCTTTCTTGAAGCAATCAGAATTGGTTTGAGAATAGGAGTCGGTACACTCGGAGCGAATTTTGGAGCAAAGAAGTGTTCACCATCGAAGAAGCATTTTATTGTCATACAACTGTCTCCATTCTTTCCAGAGTCTACTTTAAGGGATAAAATCCTGAAGACGGATTCCAAAATTTGTGGAGTAGACATTGATGGCGATCTACTTGATAACAGAGATGCTACTTATCATCAGTTGCTTCTGGGAGTATGGGAAAATGTCATGGCGCCAAGCGTAAAGTTCTTCTATGACGAATTAGAAAAATGCAAACGCACAAATGACCTTTCATTGGAAAAAAGAGGAATGATCAATAAGCTCTTCGAAAAGCCTGTTTTCTAAATCTAATCTCTCGCTCAAAAAGGCTGCGTTATTTGCAGCCTTTTTTCTTGCTTTTTCTTAAAAAAAGAGTATAATAAAGGTAGTTACCAAAGACAGCGACGGGAGTAATCCTTAATAATGTCGCCGAGGGAAAATTCCACAAAGTGGTTTCTTGTAATGATTGGTAACGGAGTTTAAAAATTCGACCAATCTGAATAAAAGCTAAACTAAAGGATTTTTTATGGCAATTACAAAAGATAAGAAGAAAACTTTAGTTGCTGATTTGACTGCACTTCTCGAAAATTCCAAGATGACGGTTTTTGCTCGTTACCAAGGGTTAACTGTTGCAGAGCTCCAAGAGCTTCGCAAAGCTGCTCGTGAAAATGGTGTAAAAATCAAAGTTGTCAAAAACCGCTTGGTGAGAGTTGCAATGGGAGAAATAGCTGTTTACAAGGATACTGATACGACTGGATTGTCTGGTCAGCTTCTTTATGCTATTTCTGATAGTGACGAAGTCGCTCCTGCGAAGGTTCTTGCAAATTTTGCAAAAGAACATGAAGCATTACAAATCGCTGGAGGCTTCTCTGATCTTGGTGCAAACGTTTCCGAAGATGAAGTAAAAGCTCTTGCCGCACTTCCATCAAAGAACGAACTCATTGCCCAGGTCGTCGCACAACTTCTATCTCCAGTCACAGATTCCATCTCTGGTCTATCCGGTGGTTTATCTGGAATCGTTTCTGGGCTAGAAGCCAAAGCTGCATAACAAATTAGCAATTTTAATAAGGAAAGGAGCCAAAATGGCTACAGATATCAAGAAATTAGCTGAAGAGCTAGTAAAACTTACTGTTCTTGAAGTAAATGAACTAAAGAATGTTTTGAAAGATGAATATGGCATCGAACCTGCAGCTGCTGCTGTTGCAGTTGCTGGTCCTGCTGCTGGAGCAGACGCTGGTGCTGCTGCAGAAGAAAAATCTGAGTACGACGTCGTTTTGAAAGACGCTGGTGCACAGAAAATCGCTGTAATCAAGGCCGTCAAAGAAGCTACTGGTCTTGGTCTTGGCGAAGCAAAAGCTATCGTCGATGGTGCACCTGCGACAGTAAAAGAAAAAGTTGCAAAAGACGAAGCAGAAGCTATGAAGAAATCTCTCGAAGAAGCTGGTGCAACAGTCGAACTTGCTTAATTAACTATATTGGTCGAATTTTTCTAAAGAAAAAGTCACCCATTTTTGGGTGACTTTTTTTGTCATATTCCAATACGAAAGTCAACATCTGTACATATCAAACGCAAAAAATTCAAAGTCATTTTAACAACATTTTTTCGTCTTTCTCTGAATTTTCCGTGGAAAACTTTTGTAAAAAAATTATTGACATGAAAGTCCGACTGCTATAATATAATATTAATACTATATTTAACAGACAGGATGCGAGGTATGTCTGAATTACCAGAAAAACAAATAAAAAGATTACGATCACTTATCCAGGATGCTGAGACAAATCTTTCGGCCGCAAAAGAGCTTTTAATTTCTATTTTGGGCGATGGAGAAGCAATCACAGCACCTAGAGATGTGACAGTTTCTTCTCCAGAAGGAAAAGTCATAGAAGGTGTTTTCGATGGTCAGATTATGATTGATCAAGAAGGCAAGAATTACCCTGTTCCTGCGAACTATGCCAGCAAGTCCAAGCTTGTCGAAGGCGACATTATGAAACTTACTATTACACCAGAAGGAAAATTCCTCTACAAGCAAATTGGCCCAGTCGAGAGAAAGACCGTCATCGGAACTTTGACGCATCATGATGACAAATATTTTGTCGAAGTATCTGGCAAAGAATACGAAATATTATACGCATCAGTAACATATTTTAGACTAAAAGAAGGCTCGCAAGTTGCTGTGATCATTCCAGCAAACAATGAAGATGCAACATGGGCAGCCGTCGAAGCATCTATTTAGTGTTATAATAAGTTTATGAAGGCATTATATCGACGTTATCGTCCGACCAAATTATCTGATGTTATTGGGCAGGAACAAGTCACGAAGGTTTTAGAAGAGTCTCTAAAAGCTGGTAAAATTTCGCATGCCTATTTATTTACCGGTCCAAGAGGCTGTGGAAAGACTTCTGTTGCCCGAATTCTGGCACATGAAGTAAACGGCTTTCAATATAAGATAGAAGATAATTATACAGACATAATTGAAATTGATGCTGCGAGCAACACCGGTGTCGATAATATACGTGATTTGATTGAAAAAACGATTATTGCACCATCGGAAGGGAAATACAAAGTCTATATTATCGATGAAGTCCATATGCTATCCAAGTCCGCTTTCAACGCACTGCTAAAAACATTGGAAGAACCACCAGAGCAAGTAATTTTCATTATGGCAACGACTGACGCCTACAAAGTACCTATAACGATCTCTTCCCGATCGCAAGTTTTTCATTTTCAGCTCGCCAACCCTGATGTTATGTTTTCCCATCTAAAATCTATTACAAAAAAGGAAAAAATCAATATCACAGATGAAGCTCTTGCACAGATTGTCCAAAGAGGTGGCGGAAGTTTCCGGGATTCGATTTCTTTGCTTGATCAAATCTCTGCTCTGGATACAGATGGAAAGCAAATCGACGAGACACTCGTCCTGAACAGTCTTGGAATCCCAGATTATAATACAGTCCAATCTCTGCTTAATTATTACAAAGTGGGAGATATCGATTCGATTACGAAGACACTAAAAGAACTGATAAATTCTGGTCTGAAAACTGATAGAATAGTAGAAACAGCTATCTCTGAGATTGTAAATAATCCAGAGCCGGAATTGATTCCCCTACTTAGCAAGCTGACAGATGTAAAAGATGCTTTTCCAGAAGCCAAATTATTGCTCGCTTTCCTATCAAATATCCCAAGTCCCACCACGAGGAGCATCACTACGCAGCCTTCCGTGCAGAAAAAAGCAGAAAAAGTAGATTTTTCCTGGAAAAAATTTCTCGCAGATATCCATAGACTAAACAACACAATATCATTCACCTTAAACAATTGTGAACATAAATTTGAAGAAAATGTCCTCACAATCTATACAAAAAAGAAGATCCAAAATACAATTCTCAGTTCTGAAAAGAATCTAGCTATCATCAAAAAAATATTACCAAAAGGAATCAAAATACAAAT
>JAZSPO010000051.1:0-12142 GCA_045537505.1 Candidatus Nanosyncoccus sp. | reverse complement strand
ATATTGTCGATGATGAATATCTCAAAAATCTTGAGAAGTCTCGCAAGCGTGCACCACTTCATGTGCCTGTCGTCGCCGGAGAAATCGAGCATTTTACAAAATCATTCAAAACAACTCCACTTCTTTCTATTTCTGATTCTGCCTTCCATGCAGATCGTCCAGATCTGATGAAATATTATGCTTTCGATACGGATCTTGCAGACAAAAATGATATCAAAAGATTTGGTTTCCATGGGCTTTCTATGGGCTCTATCGTAAACTACATGAAGTCCCAAGACATCTTGCCAGAGAAATTAATCGTTTGCCACCTTGGTTCTGGCTCTTCTATTACAGCTGTTTTCGAGGGCAAGTCTCTTGATACGACAATGGGCTATTCTCCACTCGAAGGTCTCATGATGGCAACTCGTGCTGGCTCGATGGACGTTTCAGCAGGATTAGCAATCAAACGTGCTCTCGGATATGAGTCGGACGATTCCATCGAAAAATACCTCAACAAAGAATGTGGCTTGCTCGGTGTCTCTGGCCAGAGCGATGATATGCGTGAAATCATACGCCTACGTGACGAGGGGGACAAAAAAGGCACCTTCGCTCATGCAATGTTCGTTTATCGCGTCCAAAGTTGTATTGGCCAGATGGCTGCTTCCCTCGGCGGAGTCGATGCCATCGTCTTCACTGCGACCATCGGCGAGCGTAGCGACGAAATCCGTCATGCCGTTACCCAAAAACTGAATTACCTGGGCTTTGCAATCGACGAAAAGAAAAATATTAGTGATATGCCAGAACGACATACGAACATCGCAGCAGAAGGAAGCAAACCAGTCTGGGTTATCCGTACAGATGAGTTTGAGGAAATGATTCGTCGTGCAGGAGTTTTGCTCGATAGCAACAAAGATGGCGATGTCTCCAAGGACGAGCTAGCAGATGCCGTTTACAAGAAAAAATAATGCCACATAAGTCCCATCCAGAAAAATCGTACTCGAAGCAATATTTGAAACAGGTTTCCGATGCAGAGACCGAAATAATATTGAGTTTGGCGAAGTCTGCCCTCGACCGTAAAGTCGAGGGTGACTTTTGTGAGTTTGGATGTTTCCGCGGCGACACATCAATTTTGATAGAAAAACTTCTAGAAAGCTACTACAAGCAGACAAATTCGGCTGATAATACAGATAGAAAACATCTTTGGATTTACGATTCTTTTGAAGGATTGCCACAGAAAACACAGGAAGACGAATCGGCCGCAGGGGATAATTTCCAAAAAGGTGCTTTGCTTGTCACAAAAAAAGAAGTAGTCGAACGGTTCAAGAAAGCTGGTCTCAAAGTTCCACGCATACGCAAAAATTTTTTTGAAAACTTGGACGCATCTGCGACCTCAAATGATTTACCAGCAAAAATTGCTTTTGCGTTCTTGGATGGAGATCTCTATCAGTCAATTAAAACAAGTCTGGAATTAATAAGTCCGAGATTGGCAGAAAATAGTATTGTCGTCGTCCATGATTATAATAATTCCCAACTCCCAGGCGTCACAAAAGCAGTCGAAGAATGGATGTACAAAAAACTTTCTCTCCATCTGGATAGGAGAGAAAGTTTAGCGATAATCAATATTTCTAAATAGATAGCCTATTTTTTCGAAGCTTTTTTGGCATCTTTCTTTATCTGTTTGGCAGATTTTTCTACCGACTCTGCTGCATTTGCCACAGCCTTGCTGGCGGACTTTTTCACAGCATTTCCAGCTTTTCCGACGGCTTTTTTCATATCTTCGACAGCTTCGTCGAGCTCACTGGCATCTTCCTCGTCCTCTTTTTCTTCTTTCTTCGTCTTTTTCGCAGATGGCTTGCCACCGTTTACTAGACGAACATGGAACTCTGCCATCGTCGTGGACATATATGGGATGACCCAAATAAATGCAAGACCAAGAGTAATAACACCGAGCAAGCACCATGGAAGGAAGGAGAGTCCGAGGACGAACAAATCGAGTTTATGACCGTCCATCAATTCCATTGACTTTCTCTGTGCTTCTGCAGGATCGAGGTCTTCGTCATCTACCATGAGATAGAACATCTGGGAGTAAGAAAAGCTCTTGATAATACCTGGGATCACGAATAGCAAAGACCATAGAAATGTAAAGACAAAATAGCGAAGATATCCTACGAAGCTACGCGAAAAATCGTTTCCTTTGAAGCCAACGATCGTATCCTCGATTTTCGGCATGCGAGATTTCTTCGTCACGCCTAGATAAATATATGCCATCGCAAATTCGACTGGGCCAGTGACCACAAGAGTCATCAAAAATGCAAATGGCCCAAGAATTAGACCAATCACAGACATAGCCGCATAAATAATAATACTGATTGCCAGAAGCATGAAAATCTTTCCTTCGATCTGCTTCTTGGCGTGGATTTTCATAGATACACGATCCATCTAAAAATACTCCTTATTTTGTTCTTACTTTTATGATACCATAGTTTTATGAAAAGTATAATAAAATTTCTCAAAGTCATTATCTTTTTAACTGGTGGGGTTTTAGTAGTCTTGCATTTCCTTCCTAATTCTAATTTCCCAAAAATCTGGAGCTATTTGGCAACTATGGTGCTTCCCTTTGCTCTTGATTTCCTAAGAATGATGGGAATGAAAATCTCCAAACAACTAGAAATAGCATACTTGTTATTCATTATCCCATCAATGATTCTCGGAATTGACTTCGATATGTACAAGCTTTTTTATCCACTAGACAAAATCGTCCATACGCTCTCTGGCGTCCTGACGGCATTTGGTGCGAAAGAAATTCTTAGCCAAGCGTCTGGTCGTCCTGACAAAAAATGGTTCCGTGTTCTGTTTTCGCTTGCTTTTACCGCAATGGTTGCAATGCTCTGGGAATGTTTCGAATTTTCCTATGATCAGCTCGCTGGCGGACACATGCAAGAATTAATTACATCCGGCGTTGGCGATACTATGTACGACATGATTGTCGCTTTCATCGGTGGCATTTTCGGAACTGTAATTGCGTTTCGTTTCTAACTAGAGATTGTGGTGGAATCTTACTCGATACAATTTATTCAATCGTACTAAGAAATATCCGCATAGACCAACTACAGAAGTAGAAATTACCACTGTGAGAATTGAAGAACCGATAGACTCTTGGTCAGGATTGCTAACCGAACCGGTATTTGGTACTCCTACCATACCACTTGTGGACGTCGAGCTACCACCGCTCGTGCTGCTTGAGCTACTACTGCTACTACTAGAACTATCCACCACGGAATAAGTTCCATCTTTGTTTTGGACTACCGTTTTCCCTGGTGCGACCGAATCGTCGCTCGGTTTGGTCTTGAACTTTCCGCCTTGGATAGATACGCCATCTTCGATGTCCGTCTCCTCGTCGAATGTACCACCCTTAATAATCGAGCCAGATGGAATTGTCGTGTCCGAAAATTCGCCATCTAGTATCGTAGCAGGTGAACCGATTTCCGTTCCGTTAAATTCACCGTCGTAGATCGTGATGTTGTTATCATCAGTAGGATGAACAGATGAGCTTCCACCGGTTTCTTCGGAATTGGTGATGACAATATCTCCAAAACTACCATCTTTTATGATGAGATCGCCGTCGTCGTCCACTATGATACCTTCTTTATTGAACACGCCATTTTCGATCGTCGTCGTACCTGTTGATTCGGTCACGACGCCACCATTATAATTGCCACTATTGATCTTCATAGTTCCAGCATTGCGAATTTCATTAGAAGTCGATATTCCATCTAAAATAGCTGTTCCCTTGTTATAGACAGCCGGAACAAAACTCGCTGTATAGATTCGCAGATTGTTAATTGTCGCTTTGCCATCTTCTGAGATATAAATCGGAGCTAGATTTTTTAAGCTGCCTGGAGAAGTCCCACTCAAATCTGTCTGGGTTACTTCGCCATTGCCACCATTAACCGTCGCATTCGTATGGCTTCCTACTCTTATTACATTCATGTTTGCTACACCAGTAATCGTATATCCGGATACGTTCATTGTCCATGGACATAGAGATGAAGTATCAGAATTAGAAGAGAGGAAAGACTTCGTGACATTAGATGTTATAGTGATTGGCGAACTAAGTAGTCCTATTTCCGATTGTGACATGTAAGCACTCAGAAGCAAATCTGCGCAATCTTCGGGACTTGGAGTCGGATCTGGATCTGGGTCCGGATCTGGAGTCGGAGGTGGCAATGGAGGTCCAATATCGGGAGCGACGAAATACTGACCAGTACCAGTGTCATAATAATATTTGTATCCATTTGCTATGAGGCTCGAGTTCGGTATGGTGTCGAAGAATCCACCTGTAATAGTCACCCCAGATGAAGGGAAATAATAATTAGTGAAAGAACCACCTTCTATTGTGATCAGGTTTGAAGAGCCTGAAGAAAAAGTAATGTTATTGTATGTGCCACCTTTTATTTTCAAGATACTAGAACCATTCGTACCAATGCTGCCGGTAAAAGAACCACCGTTGAGATTTGCTGTCGATTGTTCATTAAGAGTCATCTGACTATTAAATGTGGACCCACTTTCGAAGTACATAGCCGACGTAGAATATGCCTGAATTGAACCACGTATCGTTGAACCATCATTAGCTTGAATGACACCAGAACCATCATTGGAGATATCAGACCATACTGTTGACTTATTCAATTCAAACGTTCCTAAGTTCGTAATATGACCACCAGAAAAATAAACATCCTCATAAAGATGGACATTTCCATTTCTGCTGATATTCATGTTTCCATAAATAGTCCCTGGATCGATACAACCGCTTATTGTATCAGTACCCTCGATAGTATCACAGTCATTGTAGCCAAAGTTACTTCCGTCCTTACCATAGATATGCCCACTCGAATATGCGCCTGCCGAAATAGCATCATTACCTAAGCTTGTAAGAGTATGACCATTTAAGTATATTTCACATCTTCCAGCATAAAATTCTAAACGAGCCGTTTGATCTTTCGCTAAAGAAAGAGTGTTAAACATGCCAACCATTTTTTCAGTATACTCAGCACACGATGGTGATACTACTTGATCAGCAGAAACTTTATCGGCAATCTTTGCAATAGCAGAAACTGACCATATCATAGCAACCAAAGCAGTCGAAGCTAGAATAGCCGAAGATAATAGATATTTTCTTGTAGTGAGTTTTATTTTTGTTTTCATAGGAATATTTCTATACTCCATACAAATTTGTTTTGTATGTTTGTTTTTGTAATTGACCTTTACGCTTATGATTATAACAAATTTTTTTTAAAAATCAAGGACTTTTTTTATTATTTCAAAATGATTTCCTCTACCTCTGTATTAGCACTCTTGACACGTGAGTGCTAATTTGCTACAATAGAGACAAGAATTAGCAGTCAGCTACCTAGAGTGCTAAAACTGAAAGGAAATAGCAAAGGTAGCCTAAGAAGCTGAATTAATAGATAAGGAAAATTTTAAGAAAGAGAGGAAAAAATGAGCAAAATAATCGGAATTGACCTTGGTACAACGAACTCTGCATTCGCTTACATGGTCGCTGGAAAACCAGAAGTAATTACAAATAGTGAAGGTGATCGCACGACTCCTTCCGTAGTCGCAGTGACAAAAAAAGGCGAACGCCTAGTCGGAAAAGTCGCACAACGCCAGAGAGTAACGAATCCAAAAAACACCATTTATGGCATCAAACGTCTGATCGGTCGTAAATTTGAGGACAAAGAAGTCCAGCACGATCTTGATATCATGCCTTATAAAATTACCAAAAAAGGCAACCAAGCTGCCGTAGAAATGGATGGAAAAACCTATACGCCAGAAGAGATATCTGCGATGGTTTTGTCCAAGATCAAAGCAGATGCCGAAGCGTTCCTCGGCGAAAAAGTAACAGAAGCAATTATTACCGTACCTGCATATTTTGATGATTCCCAGCGCCAAGCCACAAAGGATGCTGGAAAAATTGCCGGCCTAGAAGTCAAACGTATCATCAACGAGCCGACGGCAGCAGCTCTTGCTTATGGTCTAGAAAACAAGTCCGACGAGCAGATTGCAGTTTTCGACCTAGGTGGCGGTACATTCGATGTCTCCATCCTCGAACTCGGCGATGGCGTGTTCGAAGTAAAATCCACTAACGGCGATACACACCTCGGCGGCGAAGATTTTGATAATATTATTGTCAACTTCCTCATCGACGAGTTCAAGAAAGAGTCTGGCGTCGATATTCGTGATGATGCAGCAGCCATGCAGCGAATCAAAGACGAGGCAGAAAAGGCGAAGAAAGAATTGTCTTCTGCCACTTCTACAGATATCAATTTGCCATTCTTGACTGCCGATGCCGATGGTCCAAAACACTTCGAATATACATTGACGCGTGCCAAGCTCGAAGAACTGGTCGCTCCATTGATCGATCGTCTCGCGGAGCCTGTCGAAAAAGCTTTGAAAGATGCGAAGCTCAAGGCTTCTGACATCGATGAAGTCGTCATGGTAGGTGGTATGACTCGTATGCCAGCCGTCGTCGAAAAAGTCAAATCAATTTTCGGAAAAGATCCGATGCAAGGTGTCAATCCAGACGAAGTCGTAGCTGTCGGTGCTGCCATCCAGGGCGGTGTCCTCCAAGGCGATGTGAAAGATGTGCTCCTGCTCGATGTTACTCCACTTTCTCTCGGCATCGAAACTATGGGTGGTGTTTCTACGAAACTAATCGAGCGTAATACCACAATTCCGACTTCGAAGTCTGAGGTCTTTTCTACAGCTTCCGATAACCAGCCCCAGGTGGAAATTCATGTCCTACAAGGGGAACGCGAGTTTGCCAACGACAACAAATCTCTCGGTCGCTTCATCCTCGATGGTATCGCACCAGCTCCACGTGGCATTCCACAAATCGAAGTTACTTTCAATATTGATGCAAACGGCATTCTTAATGTGACCGCAAAAGACAAAGGTACTGGCAAGGAACAGTCTATTACAATCCAAAACTCTGGCAACATGAGCAAAGAAGACATAGAAAAAGCTGCTCGCGAAGCCGAAGAACATGCCGAAGAAGACAAGAAAAAACGCGAAGGTATCGATGCGAAAAACAAGCTAGAAAATGCGATTTACCAGGCAGAAAAAATGCCAAAAGATTACAAAGATAAGATTTCTGACGAAGATGCAGAAACCATCAAAAAAGCTTGCGAAGAAGCAAAGAAAGTTTTGGATGACGAAAAAGCAGACAAAGACGAGCTGGAAAAAGCTGCCAACGATCTTTCCGAAAAAATCATGCCAATCGGTGCGAAAATGTACCAGCAGGCAAATGATGCCACGAAATCTGCCGAGTCGAAAGACAAGTCAGATTCTGATGATAAGAAATCTGACAAAAAATCTGACGACGACGCAGTCGAAGGTGAAGTAGTAGATAAGTAAAATTGCCTCGCAATAATTTATAAAAAGAGAGCTAATGTGGCTCTCTTTTTATAATAGCTATCTCATAGAAACAATTTCTTCGCCATTATCATAGAGTAGTTCCAGAGCAACATCTATTTTATCGTCCAAGTTACAGTTCCATATTTTGCCTTCGCTTTCATAAAAAAACGTTCGTCCTTCAGTGGCTGATAATACTTCTTTTTTCTATGAATGATTTCATATCTACTTTTTTTGTGCTACCATCACAAAACTCCACTACTAAAGAGTAATCTTTTTTGGTGTGACATTCTTTACGATCCATTCTGGTTGCATTTAATAATTCCATAAAATACACTAATTATTGGCATGTTTTTCATTTCCCTTTCATTTTTAACATTATTTCTTTATTTTTCCTATTATTCTACGGAGGAAATATAGGCATTCTTTACGATACTGGAAGATGATATACCCTATTCCGATCGACATTACCCCTCCAATTATCCATAGAGCGATTGCCGTGCCTTGTTTCTCCGTGTCCGTAATCGGTACTAGTGGATAATCTGTACCGTTGTTTTCTTTGATTTTGCGGCAACGATTCGTTTCTGGGTTTCGCTCATAACCTTCTTTACAATCTGCAGTGCCATCGTCGCTATCATACGATTTACAGCGACCAGTGGCAGGATTGCGGTATTTTCCCACGCCACAATCTTTCAGAGTGGCAGAAATAGTCGCAGCGTTCACGCAATTTCCAGTCAGCTCATTGATTACTTTCCCAGCAGGGCAAGTCTTGAATTCTTGTAGAATATTCGGAAAGCCAGGAGTCACATTATAAGTGTTTTGCCAGTCTGCACTGCCATCAGAGTGATAGCCGAAGAAGGCATAGGACGCCGCAGATTTTTGCCCATGGGGCAAGCTCAGACTAGAAACGACCAGATCGTTTGCATCCACAATCTCCAGTAAATTCATCGTCGTAGGATTTTTCGTCAGCCGAAACGCTGGGTTCGGCCGGAAGACGAAATACTGCCCTGCTGCGAGATTCTTTTCCCCATCGAAGAGACTATATTTTTTGTTTTTGTAACGCACAAAACAATTGCCGAGCGAAATATCGCTAGAACCATTCAGCGTTTTCCTACCAGAATTATAGAACTCGATAAATTGGTCGTTCGGATCTTCTGCATAGTAGCTCAAAACTTCCGAAAAATCGAGTCCGAGGCACGGCGAGTCTTCTACGTTTTTCATATCCTCCGTCGCCGTCATAGCTTCCTCCGCTGGCAAGTACAAGCCAGTTTTTTCTGGATCAAAAAGCAAAACTGGATCATTTGTATGATAATATTCTCCTGTCGAATCGTCACGCACAATCGTCGTAAAAGAGCGCGATTTCACAGTGGTAGAAAAATACGGTAAACAACCATCGCCGCCCAGCCAACAAACTGTGGAAATACTTGCCGGATTGTCAGAATCATAATCCTGCACGAGAGCGAGACTGCCATACATAGCAATCGAGGTATCGTAGGTCAGATCCTGGCTCCCCACACTCACTTCTGGGGCATCACGAAATCGCAGTAGGATCGACCGTCCAATCATTTTGCTGCCGAATGGAAAAGTATAAAGCACTGTAGATTTCCCTTCTGCGCCAGCAGTCGGCTTCGCTGTATAGACAATCGAAAGATTGCCCAGATCAATTCCTGCATCGGCCAGTTTCACAAGTTCGATCAGTTCCCCAGCATTTTTCCCAGCATCAGTATTATATCCAGGATTAATCGCATGAAAAGCGATATTCTCCGCACTCGGAGGAACTAATTCCGAAGCAGCAGAACCATGCGGATCTCCCATTTCAGAACCAGTGGAATTTTGTAAATCTCCCATTTCAGTGTCTGCACTAGAAATGAGAACGGGAAAATCATCCTCTAGCGATAATGTTTCGAGAGTGGTAGTACCAGACCATACCCCACTAGACAATCCGAATGCACCTCCATTCGAAATGCCAAAAGCCAATACTACGGATAGGAGAAATATCGCTTTTTCCAATGATTTAAAAATGCTCACAATTGTAATCTAACACGGCATGATTTCGTCACACAAGCATAAGTGTGATATAATTTAATTATGAAACCGGATATGTTTATTGTAATCTTGGCTGGTGTTATTCATGCGACCCTCCAGCTAGGTATCGGTACACTGCTTTTGCTCTATCATGCTAGTATCGGAAAGCATGTGAAGAAACGCACGCGTGAGCTTGCTACGAATTACATCCTCGGCAATGGCCTGCTGACTGCACTTGCTATTACCGCAATGTGTTTCATAATAGCATTATTGTTTAGCGGTCCGATGAATCCAGCCGTCCTCACTATCGTCGCTATCGCCCTCGGTGCTCTGGCAATTAGTGTCTGGGGATTTTATTATCGCTGGGGAAAAAGTACAGAGCTATGGCTTCCAAAATCTGTAGCAAAATTCATCAACGAGCGTGCCAAAACCACCAACAGCAACACCGAGGCCTTTAGCCTTGGAATGCTTGCCTGCTTCGCCGAGGCCCCATTCACCATCATCCTAATCACAATTGCTGCAAATAGTATCATTTCCCTGCCGATATCTCTCCAATTGCTTGCTCTCATCATTTATACACTGCTATCGGTTTTTCCTCTCGTTATTTTACGTATCGCCATTCGCCAGGGCCAAACTACGGTCGATATCCAGAGATGGCGTATAAAGAACAAGAATTTCCTTCGTGTACTTTCTGGAATCGGTTTTTTCACCTTGGCGCTGTTTATCATCGCTTTCAAAGTTCTAAAAGGATAAGATATGAAACTGAAAAGAACAAAAACCAAGAAGGCTGAGCGCCCTATTTCTGTGACTTGTGCTTCCATCGAAGCGGATATTCTAAAAGAAGCGAAAACTCTCCGTCTTCCCCTTTCTGCCGTGAAATCTTATACGAAAATAATCGCAAAAAAAGTCATCACCAATCTGGAGGAGCAAAAATACAAAACACCAAAGAAAAACGACCTGACCCAGAGCGAGCTGAACTCTATTCTGGCCAAAGAATTATCGCGATACAACAAGGACCTCTCGTTCGTTTACAAAAATCGTGGTAAAATAATCTAAATGGGAAAAAGATTTGATTACGAATACATCATTATTGGTGGTGGGATAGCTGGTTTATCTGCTGCGAAACAGCTTGCAAGAGCCGGTCGCAAAGTCGCTGTCGTAGAAAAATCCGAGATTGGCGGAAAGTATATTAATGATTACGACATAGCTTCGCGGACACTTTTTCATATCTCTCATTCGTACGCACAAATCAAAAACTCTGGTCCGAGGTATGGCCTTTCCTTCTATCCACATTTCGATTATGGTGCGATGATGAGCTGGAAAAACCAGGCCATCCAAAAAGCTTATACGATGAAAGATGACTTGGAAAAAATGGGTGTTACTTTCATCAAAGGTTCGGCGAAATTTGTCGGAACCTACGATATCGAGGTAGAAAATACATCTTTTGTAAACGAAAAACATCCAGAATCCACCAAACTGAATTTATCAGCGAATCGTTTCCTCATTGCGACTGGCACAGAGCCAGACAATGGTGGTATTTCTGGTCTCGACGAAGTCCCTTATCTTACACCTGCTGCCGCATTGGCCACCCAAGAATTGCCAAAAACTGCGTTAATCATCGGTGGAGGTCCGACAGGTTGCGAAATCGCTGAATATTATGCAGAGCTTGGAGTAAAAGTCGTCATCGTCGAGCTATCCGACAGAATCTTGCCAGACGAGGACGAGGATATTAGCCAGATTCTCTCGCAGTATTTCGAGAAAAAGCTCGGTATCAAGATATTTACACAGACAAGGGTCGTCGCTCTAGAAAAAGACAGAATCTCTACGCGTGCAGTCTTCATGCGAAAGGGAGAAGAAAAGACCGTCCGTATTGGTACGGCAGTACTTGCCACTGGCTCTCGTCCGACCATAGCTGGCCTGGATCTGAAAAATGCCGGCGTTAGTTTCGACAAAAAAGGTATTATCATCAATCGCACTCTCCAGACTACGGCTCGGCACGTCTATGTGGCAGGAGATGTACTAGGCGGACACAGCTCGAGTGAACTTGCCATTTACACTGGCGAAATCGCTGTGATGAATATGCTCGGACACACGAAGACATTTATCAATTATGATGGTTTCATGTACACAGTGAATACTTGTCCAGAAATCGCCGTCGTCGGCATGACAGAAGTCGATCTGACGAAACGTAGCCGAAAATACCACAAGGCTTTTTCCGCCCTCTCGGCCACCTCGAACTCTATTACGACCAGAGAACAGATCGGCTTCGTGAAAATCCTCGCAGACCACCAAGGCAAGATCCTCGGAGCGAGCATGCTCGGTCCGAATGCTAGCGAAGTCCTCCAGGAAGTCGCTTTCGCGGTCCGCCATGGCCTTTCCCTTACCGAAATCGCTAGTACTCCACATCCCGAGGGGGACTGGAGCAACCTCGTCAGGCTTACAGCGAGAAAACTTTTGACCAAAAGATAACAAAAATGACGCCATTATTGGGGGAAACAATGGCGTCATTTCTGTCTTCAACTATATCATGTTAGTTGAAAACTTGGTGGCGGGGGTTGGATTTGAACCAACGACCTTTTGGTTATGAGCCAAACGAGCTACCAGGCTGCTCTACCCCGCGATATTTCTAATAAACAAGATACTGAGCCGGCAGAACCAACCCAGTATTTATGTTAGCAAATTTTTATGTTTTTGTCAAGTCTGGCTTCCTCAAAAAGAGATCGCT
>JAZSPO010000079.1:0-2031 GCA_045537505.1 Candidatus Nanosyncoccus sp. | reverse complement strand
CATGCTTTTCCTTTCATTTTTCACGCTTTTGAATACTATTAACCGTTGCTTTGATTATTTCATTCTGTGTCGTTACTTCTATTGTTCCGCCTTCTTTAATCTTTCCAGTTAGAATTGCATATCCTCGGCCAAGCACTTTTTCTGGGTTCATACTTTCGATGATTTGGACTTTCGTTTTCAGATAATCCTTTTTGAAATTTATTTCTTGGAAAATTCGATTACTGAGCCCCTGTATCATTTGCTGGACTTTTACAATTTCAGCACGCTTGTCTGGACTTAGAAGCTGTGCCACATTCGATGGCGTCGAGGCCCGAATATCTGCTGCCAAATCCGATAAACTCTCGTCGACTTCATGTCCAATACCTGTAATTACAGGTATTCTACTCCCTGCAATTTCTCGGACGAGAGCCTCATCATTGAAAACTGCGAGATCGTCCGCACTTCCACCGCCCCTAATAATTGCGATAATCTGGACTTCTGCCTTCTCGTTAAAATACCTCAGAGCACGAATAATTTGGTCTGCCGCATCTATTCCCTGTACCTGAGTATGTGCAGTCTGGACTTCTAGACCGCCCCACCTCGAATTCAGGATTTTACAAAAATCAGCATAGCCTGCAGCTTGAACGGAAGAGATGACTCCAATCTTCGCCAGGTTTTCTGGAATCGGACGCTTCTTTTCTGGAGCGAACAAGCCTTCTTTTTCCAATTTCTTTTTCAGAAGCTCGTAGCTCTTCTTGATACTTCCCTCGCCTACTGGCATGATCTGCCTGACAGTGAGCGAAAACTTTCCCCACTTCGTCAGCTTCGGCTCCCCTCGAACAATGATTTTCATACCATCTTCGAGCGGCGTACGAAGCTGAAAAACTGGCAAAAAACAGCTGATCGAACTTTCCTCATCTTTTAAGTCGAAGAAAACCCATTTTCCCTGGTTCACCTTGAAACTGGCGACTTCGCCTTCGACCAAAAGATCCTGCAAGCCACAATCGAGGATACTATTTACTGCTCCGATGAACTGAGAAACACTAACTCTCTCTGTTTTTTCCATGCGTCCTAGCCCCTCGGCGGCTCACCTTCTGCATCTTCTAGCAGTTTCTTGCTTTTTATCTCGTATCTCTTGCCATTGACAGGAGAGACGTAATAATCTTCATTCACGAGATTGACAAACATCGTTAGGTCTTTGTCATCCATGATAATAATACTGCCGTCCTCGTCCGTCATCAGCTCGAGTTCCATTTTGTCGGCATAATCAATTAGTTGTGCCTGGTCCATTTCTTTGTCTAGATCAAAAGCCTGGACTTTTTTCAAAAGAGGTTTCCTATCCTGCAACAAAGCATCCAGCGTCAGCCCCTCGGCGAAACTCAGCTTGTATTTTTCCTGTAATTCTTTGGCTTTTTCTTCTGCAATCACCTGTGCCTTATAGTCGTATTGGAACAGAGTTTCGAACTTCGGCTGATTGAAAATGACGACTGTACCATCCACGATCGCGACCTGATTATCGGCCGGCATCTTGATCGCAACTTCTGCTGAAAACGGCTCGAAACTCTCTCCGTTCAATTCCCAAGCCTGTGCACCTTTCAAGGCACTAGAAGCTGCGACGCCTTTTGCAATATAAAATGTCTTCGTTCCATCCTCTCCCCCTGGATAGGTAAATTTGGCGATGATACCTTTGATCTTTTTGAACTCGTATTCATCATCGGAAAAATAATCAATATCCTTGTATTCTTGCTCAATTAAATGAATGAGTGTTTCAGCACGACCGACTTTGGAAAGTTCTGTGCGATAAACCACCTTATCTTCGCCGTCACTCAATTCGTAATCGCGACATTCCAAGCCCTTGTCTGCTTCCTCAATCACATATTTGAGGGCAGAATTCATGAACATCTCTTTTACATTTCCTGTCAGAGAATCAGAATAACGAACCTTGTACGGAGTATAATTTTTGTTAAACAAAAACAGTTCTACAGAAACATTATTTTTAATCTCATCAACTTCATTTGCCCATTGAAAAACATCAAATTTTGTTTTTTCTTC
>JAZSPO010000113.1:0-3304 GCA_045537505.1 Candidatus Nanosyncoccus sp. | reverse complement strand
ACGCAGTTTCCCTGTAACGACAGGCGAAACAAGTCGTGTCCCAAAAGCAACATCAGTGGATTTGTTCTCTTCTCTTCGGAATAACATCAGTGGATTTGTTCGAACAAGCTAGACTGTCATTCTTAGCCAAGCATATTTCTTGACCGGATAGTTATGAATATCGTCGATGTATTTTCTGGCCATTTCCGATTGCCTCGAAAGACGCTCAAAAGAGTGGGCCAAACTCGAAGTGTGCGGAACGATAGAACGAAGGTGTAAATCTACCTCATAATCCGTACATACTAGGGGATCCAAAAATCGCACTTTGATTGGATAAGCGGACACGACAAAAGCACCTTTTCTTTGTTTCTCGGAAATATTATTTCCAGTATAAAAGCGCTTCGCTTTCAATAGTTTTCGCATAGCCGTCGCAATAGTTTTGTTGCGTGAGTTTTGCAGTTTTTCTATCGCTTCTTTATCTGTCATCTTATATAGATCGTCAATAGAAAAGACTTTTTGACTAATCGCTTTTTTGATAATCTCTGCGTAAATTTTTCCTGTTAACTGATATCTATTATCTAACCAGTTATGCCACAATTTCTGCGAAAGGGAGACAAATTCTTCTGCAATCTTGTAGTCGAAAAAAGATAGTTCTTCTATACCATCTTCGTTTTTTCCTATAGTCAAATTTTGATAATATCTTCTGATCTTCGAAAGTGGCATCTTTACACCATAGTCACGTACCAAATACGCATTCATAAAAGTATATTCCAATCTATCCGAAGATAGACGTGGGGAATCATTATCTACGATTGGATAATAATGTGGATTTGCCACTTCTTTTGGCCTGATATGGTCACGACGCAAGAGACTTCTAATACTTTTCGAGTTTTTGATGATATCATAGGTTAATTGTTCTGTCGATTCTTGTTTTATTGCGTCATTATTCATAATATCAATACAATGCTTAAACGCTGGCGTAGCAATGTCGTGAAAAAGCGCAGCTAAGGCCTGTTTTTTATCATTCGTAAAGTTCCAAGTGATTAGACAGCAAGCAACACTATGATCAAGTACATTGTAGAAACGTGGTGTGTCCCAAAAATGCAAAAAATCGACTGCGCAAATCTGGGAGATATTTTTCAGCCTCATCATTTCTGGCGTCGCGACATATTCTTCGATCCAATCTGGAAAATCGGAGCAGAGAATCGAAAAATACTTCTTTATATCTTCTGGAAGTGCATCGTAATAAAGATGAGCAGCCATTCAACCTCCTTTTTTTCATTATATCACATCTATAGACAGAGTATTTCTAACTGTTTTCTTTATTCTTTTCTCCCAAAAAAATGTGCTAAAATAAAAACATGAAGCGATTATTCTTTTTAATTATTTTTACATTAGTTTCAAATATTTCATTCTTGCCGAATTTGGCAAACGCTGCATCTGTTAATGATTTTTATTTCGAGGATGCAATTTTTGATTATTTTCTTGAAAAAACAGAAGACGGCAGTAGCAAAATGCACGTCGTCGAATATCTGACAGCAGTTTTCCCAGATACAAATCAAAACCATGGTATCACTAGATCTATTCCATATACAAACCAGAATGGACATAATTCAACTGTCGAGAGTTTTGAAGCTTTAGACTTCCACGCCTGGAGAAATGGCAATGAAGAGCCAATCGCTAAAAAAGAAACCGAAAACGGTAATTTTATATTTTATCTTGGTGATAAAAATGGGTATGTCCATGGCAAACAACTATATCGTCTAGAATACGATTATCATAACGTAATTACCCAGTTTGATGATAATGGAGAGCTGACCTGGGCTGACGGTTCCGCTACTTTTCAGGAACTATATTGGGATACAAATGGTACAGGTTGGAACCAAAACTTTAATCATCTAAAAGCTAATCTCCATTTACCAAAGTCAATTGCCGATAATCTCTTACCAAATACATCATGTTACGTCGGATATTATGGCGAAAAAGGATTGGACCGATGTGACATCACGTCAGATGATCAAACATCCTACGATAAGAGTGCAATTAATGCTTCGAGTAATACACAATCTGAAACAGTTATTTCTTTTGAAACTTATGGTTTGAAAGCAGAAGAAAACCTGACATTCGCAGTAGATTTCAAGCCAGGAACATTTTTCGTCCCAGAACCAAAGAAAAACTATAGTGGTGTATATGTTTCCGTTGTCGCTATCGCTGTTCTTGTTCTTATTGTTATCATACTATTTGTTAAATACTGCAAAATCATCCTGCCGAAAAAACGATTACAAAATAGTCTTTTCGTAGCACCACAATATGAACCACCAGCAGATTTAATGGTTGCCGATGCAGCTGAATTATATCTTGGTCGCAAAAAGCATTCTCATGTTGCTACTCTACTTGAATTAGCTATACAGAAAAAAATTACTTTAATTAAGGGCGAAGAAAGTAAGACTCTGTTCGGAAAAAGAGAAAATTGGGATATTCGAGTCAACTCACTTGAAGGTATAACAGCTGCACAAGAAGATGTTTTACATATCCTACGTGGTGCACCAGTCCATGTCGGTGATGAATTCCGAATTACCTCACATACTGCAACGACTGAGCTTGTCCGAATCGGTCGAGAGTATGATAGCACTACAAAAAAGCGCTTGGAAAGACTAGGTCTAACTGAAAACAATAAAGCAAACAAACCAAATTTCTCATTCTTTGTCGGTTTAATACTTGTAATTGGATTTTTCATCTATCCAGTTTCTTATGGTTTAATTGTTTCAATCGGACCATACGGAGTAGAAGAAGCATATGGGTCTCTTGTTATATATGTGACAATTACTTATATCATTGTTGGCATAATCCTATCCATGATTAATACTTCGGTTAGAAAATACATAAGCCCTACCATGAAAGGAATTGAAGTAAACGCAAAACTTGAAGGCCTCAGAGATTATATAAGCATGGCCGAAAAAGACAGAATTGCATTCATGCAATCTGTCAAAGGCGTAAATACTTCGAACGAAGGCATCGTAAAAATCTATGAAAAATTACTTCCATACGCAGTCATTTTTGGCTTGGAGGAATCATGGATGAAAGAACTAAACAAATACTACGAGCTAGATAATAATCTGGATCATAGTTGGTATTCAGGGACAGACTATATTAGCGCATCAATGATATCTAACATGATGGTAAATACGTCCTCGAGTATTAGTAGCTCTTCGACCTATTATTCGTCTAGCTCGTCCAGTTCTTCTGGCTCCTCTGGTGGAGGTGGTGGAGGATCCTCCGGCGGGGGCGGTGGAGGAAGTCGGGGGCCAAGCGGGCTTAGGAAGAC
>JAZSPO010000054.1:0-2938 GCA_045537505.1 Candidatus Nanosyncoccus sp. | reverse complement strand
CCACCCACAATGTGGGTGGTTTTTCTTGCAGCATAAGTATTATGTATGATATTATGTCTAACAAGAAAATACAAGAATTCAAAGACAATAGAACCATCTATACCAAAGCAAAAAACAAGTGATATATCACCTTCTAACGAGGACATAAGACGACCTCATCCTACGGTTACCCTTCTGTCGGAATTCTTTTTTTCTTTTATGTTTTTAGGTGGCGGAATACCTTTAATCATTGTTGGTCTCTTCGATTCTACTCAAGATAGCAACATGCGTCCCATTTTAGTTCTTGCCGGAATTGCCTTTTCATTAGTAGGTGTGTGTAGTCTTGTTTTTGATATCTCTAGCAGCATTTTTATGGGTATAATAGCCCTATTTTGTTCAGTCACATTGACAATATTAGTAGTTTCGATATATGTAATTCTGAAAAAGAGAATAAAGAAATAATTCTAGCACTATTACTTTTATGATAGAATTAAACTAAAGACAACTGCTAAGAAGGGAGCAAAATGGCATTAAGTAATAAAGAAATATACAAAAAGACTATCGGATTTTCTATCCGAAGATTGTTATGGGACCTTTTGGCGACAATTATCTTGGCTGGTTGTATGGCTGCTGGATTCTTCATCCTGGAAGCTACATCCAACCTCGGACTGATTGGCCTCGGTGTCGGAGCTATCATAGGTGGTATCGGCACATATTTTGTGCTCCATTATTTTGCATTTAGCTACAAAGCCGGCCAAATTGCCATGATGACTCAAGGTGTTTCCGAAGGAAAACTACCAGATGACGTTATCGGCACAGGAAAACAAATCGTCAAAGAACGTTTCGCGACCGTAGCCGCATATTATGTCGTAACAGGTGCGATTAAAGGTATTTTTCGTCAAATTGGCAATGGCATTACCGCTGTTGGCAAGGCTGTAGGAGGCGACACTGGTAACGCAATCGGTGGTACAATTTCTACCGTTATCAATATAATCGTGGATTACCTCTGTGACTGTTGTTTGGGCTGGGTTTTCTATCGCAAAGACGTAAAAGCGACCAAAGCTACTTGTGAAGGGGCTGTTCTTTTCTTCAAGCACGGAAAAACTTTGATTAAGAATCTCGGCAGAGTATTCGGTATGGGCATCTTGTCATTTATTCTAATCGGCGGTGCATTTACAGGTATCTTTTTCTTAATTTTCAACGCCTTCCCAGATATGTTCTCGTCTCTAAGCGAAGCAATTATCAATGCTGGAAAAGATGTACCAGAATGGATCTCCAATGTTACTATTCTCACATGGGCATGTGCTGGCGTCTCTGGTATTATTATTTGGGGCATCATTCATTCAACATTTGTCCGTCCATTTATCTTGGTCGGCGTATTGAGGAATTACATTGAATCTGGAAAGAATGATATCCCATCAGATAAAGAATTTGCAGAGCTTGACCAGAAATCCAGCAAGTTCAAGAAGCTTCATGCCGAACTTTAGAGAAAAAATTTGATTTTCATTAATGAGTAAGAAGTTGCCAAAAGTTTGGTTTTGTTTGGATGTCATCTGACAACTAATGCTCTATACCCACTTGCTGCGTATAATGCTTCGGTACGGGCTTTCGAGAGCGTAGGACTCATACCGTTAATCGGCCATGGATCATAGAACTGTTGTTCGCCTGTGTATGAATTGAAACCAGACAACACTAGTACATGGAGGTTTCTTGGTACGCCATTGCTGTACTCTTTTGGGTCATTAAAGGCAAAAGTCAGATAGATAACCACTGGATTACCATTTTTGACCTCGTTGTCTAATTGGTCCAAACTCCAACCAGATACATTCGCTATATATGCTCCACTACTACTCATTCCATAACTTGCTAAAGGTGCCGGAGCTATCCAATGTGCTTCATTCCTTGGTTCCAAATCAGTCATACTTAAATAAAATCCAGTATTGGGATCTGATGAAGTCGGCATGTTAAGTGCGAAAGAATGGTAGTCCATCCCACGAATATAGCCCTTATACTTCAGTGCCATCAGCAAAGAAGCTGCTTCACATCCACTCAAAATGTTCGAGCTGTATTGATTAATATAAAATGGAGAAATATCCAAATTTGTCCAGGATTCTGCAATTCTTCTCTGTTCTTCTTCCCTTGCACGGCGTAGTTGCTCAATCCTCTCACGGACAATTCTCTCTTGTTCTTCTATGACAGGTAACACTCGATCTAATGCCCCAGAAAGATCCTGTTTCAGATCATCCTGTTTCAATTCTTCCACATTTTTCTTGGCATCTTCATATTCTGTTCGAGTCACATTTGGACGCACTTCTGCACGGTCCACAGAAGTAAATAGATTTTTTACTTGGTCTTTGATATTGCGCATGTACTCAAATTCTGATTGCAAAAAATTAATTTTTTCAGCTAAAATTATCTGGTACGGCATAGAAAAACCGTTTTTCTTCTCTGTTAACACGATAATTTCATCTTCTTGGATGGTCGACTTTACAATGCCATTATCTATAAAACTGTTGATTACGCTAGCCAGATCTCGATAGTTGATCGCTTCGCGAATTTTATTACGATACTCCTCGACAATTCCCTGTTCTTCCTCACTTGCTAGTTTGACTAAATTTTCCTCACACTCTTGCAGATTTCTCTCTGATGTCGCATCCAAAACTACAGATTCTGCATCAAAAAATGCATCGCAATATTCAGTTGCTTCAGAAAAACTTTTCGCACGATTTTGCTCGAGATTGTTAAGGCGGATAGCGGAAGCAGACCAACAAATGCCCACTAGAGAAACAGAAAAAAGAATCGTCAAAAAAGTGACAATTCTCAGCTGTTTGCGTTCCTTTTTTTCCACCTTGTCTTTCATATGTTTATTTTAACATAATTATCGCTATATGTCAAGAAAAGAGCCTCTACGATTCCTTGTGAGGCAACTCGCTACCAGTGTGGCAGCGAGTCCTCTTTT
>JAZSPO010000085.1:0-5993 GCA_045537505.1 Candidatus Nanosyncoccus sp. | reverse complement strand
CAGATCGAGGCAGCTCGTCAGGCAATCACGCGTTATATCAAGCGTGGTGGAAAAATTTGGATTCGTATTTTCCCACATACCCCTGTTACCAAGAAACCACTTGATGTTAAGATGGGCGGTGGTAAAGGTGAGCCACAGTTCTTTGCAGCAAAAGTGAAAGCAGGTACAGTAATGTTTGAAATTGGCGATGTTACAGATGAACAAGCAAAAGAAGCTCTGCGTTTGGCCTCACACAAACTTCCAGTGCGTTGTAAGATTATTAAGAAAGAGGAGTTTTAATCATGGCAATGAAAACTACTGTGAAGAAAACTTCAGATAAGAAGAGTAATAAGTCTCTTGCAGAACTTCGTGCAGATTTATTAATTGCACAAAAGAGTCTTTATGATGGTACTTTGCAGAATCCACATTCGATTAAAGCTATCAAGAAAGATATTGCAAGAGCTTTGACAGAAGAAAATAAGAAAGAAAATGCCGATAAAGATCAGAAAGGAGAAAAGTAATGGCTAAATCACTTATTGGCCTAGTTTCTTCCGATAAACGAGATAAGACCATTACTGTCTCTATCGTCAGTCGGGAAACTCACCCTCTCTATCGTAAGCAGTATACGAAGACTCGAAAGTATACAGCTCATGATGAGAGAAATGAAGCACATGTTGGCGACAAGGTCGAGATTGTCGCTTGTCGTCCTTTCTCTAAAACTGTTTGCTACAATTTAGTGAAAGTGATAGAGAAGTCTCACGGCACAATTGCTCTAAAAGATGATGTTAACGAAGTATCAATGCCTGAAAAGGTCGGTGCTGATGAAAAAAATACATCTGAAAAAGAGGAGACAAAGGAGTAATTATGATCCAGCAGGAAACTAGATTAAAAGTTGCTGACAACAGTGGTGCCAAGGAACTTGGCGTAATCCGTGTCCTCGGTGGAACTCGTGCTAGGTATGCGAGAGTTGGAGACATTGTTACTGCCAGCATTAAGGATGCATCGCCTACAGGTGGTGTAAAGAAAAAAGCAGTAGTGCGTGCTGTTATCGTACGTACACGCCAGCAGATTCGTCGTCCAGATGGTTCAACTATTCGTTTCGACGATAATGCTGCAGTTTTAATCAACGATGATAAAACTCCACGAGGCACTCGTGTGTTCGGACCTGTCCCACGCGAGCTTCGTGAACGTGGTTTTAACAAGATTATTAGTTTAGCACCGGAGGTACTGTAATATGGCACAGAATTTAAAAACTGGCGATACAGTGAAGATTATATCCGGTGACAACAAAGGTAAAACTGGAAAGATTGTAAAAATGGATTTGAAATCTCATCAGGCTATGATCGAGGGAATTGGAACTCGTGAACGTCATATGAAAAAGACACAATTTAATCCAGCTGGTGGTAAGAAGACTATCCATGTCGGTATTGACCTTTCAAATCTTAAAAAGGAGGGTAAGTAATGGCTGATTATACACCTAGACTAAAAGAGAAATATGACAAGGAATTTGTTAATATTTTGATGAAAGATTTAAAACTTGAAAATGTAAATCAAGTACCAAAACTCGAAAAAGTAATTGTTTCGTCTGGTGTTGGTAAAAAACGAGAAGACAAACGTTTCACGGAAACCGTCGAATTGACCCTTGCCAAGATTACAGGTCAAGCAACGACTTCTCGTCAGGCAAAAAAGTCAATTGCAACTTTCAAAATTCGTAAAGGAATGGGTGCTCCAATTGGCTATTTGACTACGCTGCGTGGTGCAAAAATGTACGAATTTGTCGACCGGCTAATCAACATTGCTTTGCCACATGTACGTGATTTCCATGGTGTCTCTCTAAAGAGTTTTGATAAACAAGGAAATTATAGTATAGGCCTAAAGGAGCAGACTGTTTTCCCAGAAATTACTTTTGAAGACGCAGCTGTTTTGCACGGCCTCGAGATTACATTTATTATTAAGAACGGATCAAAGGAAGGAAGTACTAGATTGTTAGAACTATTTGGTATGCCGTTTGAGAAAGGGAAGGAAAAGTAATGGCAAAAAAGTCAGCAATCCTTCGCGATCAAAAACGTCAGAAGATGTATGAAAAATATAAAGATAAACGAGCACAGCTCAAGGCAGAAGGCGATTTGGAAGGACTCCAAAAGCTTCCACGCAATTCTAGTCCAACAAGGCTGAAGAATCGTGACCTCCTGGATGGTCGTCCACGCGGTTATATGCGTCGATTTGGTTTATCTCGTATTAACTTTCGTGAAAAAGCAAGCAAGGGAGAAATCCCTGGTGTAACAAAGAGTAGCTGGTAAGGAGAAAGGAGAATTATGTCATTACAATCAACTGATCAAATCGCTGACCTGATTACTCGTATCCGAAACGCTATCTTGGTTAGCAAAAACGAAGTTAAAGTACCTACTTCCAAATTAAAAGTAGCTTTAATCGATAGCCTTAAAAAAGGTGGTTATATCACAGATTACAAGATTGAAAAAAATCACCCTCGTGATGTTCTGCATATTACCATTAATAATGATGGCGAAAATGCAAGAATTAACGAAATTGTTAAAGTTTCTAAGCCAGGTAGACGAGTTTATTCATCTGTCGATGAGATTCCAACTGTTAAATCTGGCCGTGGTATCGTTTTGATATCTACTTCAAAAGGTATTATGACTGGTTCTGAAGCAAAGAAACATCGTCTCGGTGGTGAGATTTTGGTAAAGGTCTGGTAATAAACTGATACAGAAATCCGGCTCAATGCCGGATTTTTTGTCCCTGAAAAAACTTATGTTAAAATAAAAAATATATGGAACAAAATGAGATTAATAACCAAGATATTGTGATAAATTCTGACGCAGAAAAACCAAAAAATAAGAATAAACTTATCATTATCTGTGCAACAATTATTGGAGTTTTAATCATTTCCATTGTTATCATCTTAGTCGTTCTGAACTTGAATAAGAAGGAGGCAGAAGATACTACTACACCAGAAACTAGCGAAACGACTGGCAAGAAGGACAATACGACAAAAGTGGTTGATCCAGATACAGCTGTACGAAATCTCGTATCCGACCTCTATAATGTCGCGTCTAATTTCTTGAATCGTAGTAATAGTCCAGCTGCAGTAGAGCAAGTATATGACAGCTTCTTTCCTGTTTTCAAGTTAGACACTTCTAATGTCCCAATTGCCATCCAGAAAAGTTATGGAATTAAAACTTCTGTCGATATCGATCTGACTCTTTCCTACAATCTTGAGCAAGAAATCCGAAAGACCTTAATTAATGATGGGTTTAAGAGCTATGACTATTACCCTGGCTTTCAAGATACGGTTGAAGAATTCTACAATAGTAAGACCGATATCGTCTGCGTATCTTCTATGAATTCAGTGCCATATGACATATCTTGTAGTAGCACTTCATGGATTTCGGCAGATACTGTGGCACTCGCTTCTAGTTTGGCTGATGCATACAAAAAAGTCGAAGGTGAATATCCAAGTATGATTTCAGTAAATAAAAATGACATCGAGAACAGTCCTTTCGAGCCATATCAGAAATTAACTGTTTCTATGGTTGGGTTTGTAGCCTTGTTCTATCGATCAAGTCCGACAGCTGATTGGGTCTATTTCACTGGTACTCAGGCAACTTTGCCTTGTTCGACTTTTGAAAAGGATACAGGTGCTAGGAGAGCATTCCAAGGCGAAACTTGCTACGACGAGAGGACAGGAGAGGATAGAAAAGTCACCAACGGTTCATAAGCTTGATTTTTTCCTTAATGTGTGATAAAATTAGATAGATATTAAACAAGGGAAATTCGATGAGTCGTATCGGAAAACTACCTGTAGAGATTCCTGCAGGCGTGACAATTACGGTCGGCGACAAGGAAATTACTGTCGCTGGTCCGAAAGGCACGCTCCAGGTCCCTGTACAGGCTAATACCACCACGAAGGTGGAAGAGAATAAAATTATTGTTGAACGCAAGGATGACGAGCCAGAGTCCAAGGCTTGGCATGGCTTACAGAGAGCACTATTGAATAATGCTGTCATTGGCGTTACAAAAGGCTTCGAAAAGAAGCTTGAAGTCAATGGTGTTGGTTTTCGTCTATCTGGTGGCGGAAAACAGATTGAGATGGCACTTGGCTTTTCTCATCCAGTAAAATACACTGCACCTGATGGTATCGATTTGAAAGTCGATAAAATGGAAATTACTGTTTCTGGTGCTGACAAACAAAAAGTTGGTCAGGTCGCTGCTGAGATTCGTTCTCTGAAGAAGCCAGAGCCATACAAGGGTAAAGGTATTAAATATGTGGATGAACATATTATCCGTAAAGCTGGAAAGGCAGGTAAGAAATAATGAAAGCTGAATATCGTGCAAATCGCACTCGTGCAAAAATTCACGGTACAAGTGAGAGACCTCGCCTGACCGTTCATATCAGTAATTTACATATTACTGCACAAATTATAGATGATGACAAGAAGACTACTTTGGCATATGCGACTACTATTGGTAATAAGGCATCTGGCACTATGACAGAAAAAGCTTCTATTATCGGAAAAGAAATCGCAGAAAAAGCGAAGAAAGCAAAAGTAAAAACTGTCGTCTTCGATCGTGGATCAAAATTATATGCAGGTAGAATGTCTGCTCTAGCAGATGCAGCTCGCAAGGAAGGATTGGAGTTCTAATATGGCAGAAGATACAACGCAGCCAAAAGTAATTAATAAGTCTGGCACCCTTAAGATGTCTGACGAAGTGGCAGCGACACGAAAGCAAAAAGATATTGGTGGTCGTCCATTTGATAGAAAGAACAATCGCCGTAGGGATCGTGTCAAAGGTGATGTCGCACCAAAAGAATATGACGAAGTGACAATTAGCATTGATAGAGTATCGCGTACCGTCAAAGGTGGACGCCGTATGCGTTTCAAAGCCTTAGTTGCTATTGGTAATCATAAAAATAAAATTGGTGTCGGTGTTGCTAAAGGTGGAGATGTGACTGCAGCTGTCCAAAAAGCTACAGCAAAAGCCAAGAAAAACATGATTGAGTTTTCTATGGACGGCGAAACAATTTGTCACGAAGTCGAAACTAGAGTAACTGGTGCAGATGTCTTGTTGAAACCAGCTGCTCCTGGTACAGGTATTATCGCTGGTGGGGTCGTCCGTTCAATTATCGGTCTGACTGGTGTAAAGAACTTGATTTCTAAGAGTCTTGGCTCGACAAACAAAGTCAACATCGCTTATGCGGTAGTTGAAGGATTGAAACAGCAGGTTCCTCGTAAAAACTGGGAAACTACCAAGAACAAAGGTGACAATAAAAAACCTGCAACAAAGTCTGAAAAAGATGTAAAAGCTTCTAATAAAACATCGAAAAAAGCCACTAAGAAGGAGGCTAAATAATGAAATACAATGAATTAACAGTCGAGAAAAATTCTCGTCCAGCTCGCAAGGGCCGTGGCATAGCTGCAGGCCAAGGAAAGACAGCTGGCCGTGGCACAAAAGGCCAGAAATCTCGTACTGGTCATCGAAAAATGCCTATGGGATTCATGGGCGGCCAGAGAGCAATTATGCAGGCTGTACCAAAACTAAAAGGATTTAAATCATTCCATCCAAAAGCAGAGGTTGTCTATACAGATAGGTTAAATGGACTAAAAGGTTCTGTGGATAATTTCGCTCTATATGACGCTGGTCTAATTTCGACTCCATTTGCCAGAGTAAAGATTATCTCTAGAGGTGAGCTTACAACAAAAGTCGATTTATCGACACAATTTGCTTCGAAAAGTGCAATATCAGCTATCAAAAAAGCTGGAGGTAGCTTTAAGAAAATCGCAGTTCCTATGCGAAAAGCTACAGAGGATAGCAGAAAAGCAAGTAAGTAACAAAAAAGAGGCTTTATAGCCTCTTTTTGATTGTTTTTTGATATTTTTTTCTAATCTGTGGTATTATAGAAGAAGTAAGGTTAGAAAATATGCATTTCAAGACTATTTTTAAATCATTTTTGAATAAAGATATGCGTAAGCGTATTTTGATCGTGCTTGGTA
>JAZSPO010000123.1:0-4569 GCA_045537505.1 Candidatus Nanosyncoccus sp. | reverse complement strand
AGTAGTTGGGGCTGACAAAGCTTAGACGGATTATTAACAGATACCAAGCGTGACGATTTGTACCGTAAGTACTGAATAAGTGAAGAAAAATCACAAGCAAAGCATGTTGCATACATGCCTGCTTTTGCCTAATTATAATTTAGGCTGATCCTACTGTGAGTTTCCATAACAGATAGGATTATCAGATTTATGGGAATAAGGTAATTGTCTGACTAGCGATGACCTGAAACACCAGTCATGGTACTCAGTAGTTTTTGTTTTTCTGTCCTACTGAGAAATTCCGAGACAAACAGATAAACTATGCACGTAGAATGGTATCCAGAGGTAGTTCGGACCCGGAGGCAGTATCCGGCAGCTCCACCATTTAGCAATAGAGAACAAAAACACCCCCTTTCGGAGGTATTTTTTACAAGAATGTTTTTTTGAGATGATGTCTATTTTGGTTGGAGAACTCAACGTACTGCGAGGAAGCTGAGTTCTCCAAGTAGAGTGTTGTGGAGTTTTTTGGCTAGATTTTTGTTTTTGGCTTTTGAATAATTATTTTATTCAAAAGCTACCTCTATAATATCGCAGTAAAATGCTTATGTCAAGGACTTTTTGCATACAAAATTTAATAATTTTTGGTAGTTTTCCACAAGCAGAATTTGGCAATATAATATAAGAAAAATGGTAAAAAAATCCATTTAGTTTTTTTGTCCCACTAATTTTTTCGTTAAAACATAAAATAATACAAAAAACTATGAAAAGGTTAGCTTTGCTATAATGCGATTTTTTTGTTGTAGGACAAAAAATGGCAGCATGATGTGAAAGCAAGGCGTTTGGATATGACGTGAAAAAACAACAAAAATAGACCAGCAAAATTAATGCAGAATCGGCCAAGCGGAAAACAGTACAACAAAAAGATCAAAAATACCATGAAAAAGACTAAAAATTAAATATTTGTTCAGGAAATAATTAAAATAATTAATGAATTGTTGTAAAAACAACAACATAGGAATAGTGATATAGAAACAGATATAAAACTGAATAAAAATGTGTATTGTTGTAAAAAATACAACAAAAAAATGTCGATTTGGTCTTGAAAAATTATAGTGCTTGTGCTATCCTAAAAGTAGTCGATAAGACAACACAAAAACGTAAATTAAAAGGAAAAAATGAAATACAAATAACGAAATAGTTTGGCGGGCGAATAGGTAATTTCTAGCCATAAATTACACTTTAGGAATTACCTATAGCTCCGCTAAACGCGTCGAGCGCACTGAATCACTGATTGTTAGCACCTTACAAAAAATAGAACAACCAGGGAAACAGTAGGGACTATGCCTCGCTTGTCGAGGCGGTCAAAACAGCTAGAGAGTGGATTAAGAGTCGCGGTCTAAAGTAATTGTATTGTACCGGATGACCCCCCACTCTTTAGTCTTATGAATTCTTGTCTTTGGGAGAATAACAATTAAATAATAGGGAAGATTGGCGAATTTCGCAGTTGGTTGCCAAGTTTATTTATCTGTGATAGATACATTTCCCGATTTTTACACTTCGTGCTATAATAAAGTTTATGTTTAACCGTCTATCAGTTTTATTCAGTCTTGTAGCAGTGATTGTTATTCTTGTGATGATAAGTTTTACAACCCCTTCGAGCGTTGGCCCGTTAGGGGTTTTAGTTTTTTTTACAATGATTTATACGATTGCTTTTGGTATAGCGAATCTCGTGGTGGCGGCATTTCTCAAAGCAGCAGAGAAGACGAGAAGTGTTAGAAAAGGACACTATATGGCAGCTACGATTGCTTTTGGGCCGATTATGCTGCTTCTGGTAAAATCTTTTGGAGCCTTGAGTGTTGCGACTATCTTGATGGTCGTCGCTTTCGTGGTACTAGGTTGTTTCTTGATTGAAAAAAGATTCTAAAAATATAGAAAAATAAGCAAAAGCATGATAGAATAGGTCTATGGACCAGTATCAGATCGGAGGTGAAAATGATTTTTCCAGTGCTCTGGAATCTTCCGAACGCCAAAAAATCGATAGAGATATAGAAGGACCACTTGATACCCCAGAGCTTAGAAACACGAAAGTGAATACGAGAGAAATCGGAGCGACAGGTGTAATGGCAGGTGAGATGGGTAGGTTCGGTGAAGCAGGATTACCATCCGAAACTGGGAGCGATGGAAGGGAGGAAAAATCTGATCTTCCAGACCGCGAAAAACAGGAAGAAGATGATTCGGCCAAGGAGCGAGACTACGAGGGCTCTACGTTAGTCATACCAGGGACAGAAAATACCCTAGATACGGCCGTAGAATTAAACAATGATGTACTGAGTGATAAGGTTGTAAAACAGATGACATCTGAGATTTCCAAACTGGACAAGAAGCCGTATCAGAAATATGAGCTATGGAAAAAATTGATGGTAGATTCCTTGAAGAAGTCATACAACAGAGAATTCGGAAAAGAAATAAAGGGTGGGAGTAAGGCAGCATGACCGATGGAGCACAGAACTGTCTAGATAGCTACGGTAACCCAGTCAGTGGGATGAATTGTGGTAGTGCAGGAAGTGTTGTAGAAAATACTGGGACAGAGGCACTAGCTTGGATAGTGATATTTCTAGTGGCTATTTTCTTGTTCGGAGTCTTGGCATTTTTTGTAATGTTACAGGTGAAGAAGCGTAGGGAGGCGAAAAACTTAGAAAGAGGAATCAAGATGGTGCCGATGTTGATACATCTTCCTCCAGAGACGGATGATATACAAGGAGGCGGAAGAGACGAGAGAGATGTCACCAATGAAGCGATTTCTCAGGCCCAAATCATGTACTCGATCATATCTTCTACCCTGAAAAAAGGCTGGAAATCGAAGGTTTATGGTCAGAGGCATATCTCTTTCGAAATTATTGCGACAAAGGGAACAATTAAATATTACGCCGTCGTTCCAGCTGTGATTACAGAGACGATAAAGCAAGCAGTCGTATCAGCTTATCCGACAGCACGGCTAGAAGAGATATTTGAGGACAATATCTTTTCCGATAAATACGGCATATCTGGTGTGGCTGGGGGGGAGCTGAGCCTACAAAAGGAATTCATCTATCCGATCGCGACGTATGAGGAGACGAAATGGGATGCCTCGAGTGCACTTCTGAACGCATTTTCAGCGGTAAAAGAGGACGAAGGTATGGCTCTCCAAATTATGTTTCGCCCGACTGATCAGCGTTGGATAAAAAAATCATCTGAGCGAACACAAAAATTATCAGAAGGCAAGAAAAGTAATGGAATATGGGTGGTGGATAAAGTCGCTGATATTATACGAGCACCTTTTGAACCGCCTGAAGCGAGAGAACATGAAAAATCTGAAAAGACCTTAACGAATGTCGAACAGAATGAAATTGCTGCAATCGAGGATAAAACGAAATATCCAGGCTTTGAAACTTTGATTAGGTTTGTTGCCAGCTCATCATCCCAACCACGCTCAGAAGCGTTGCTGGGGGGCTTAGTGAGCGCTTTTTCGCAGTTCAACTCGCCAACTATGAATGGGTTCAAATATGATAACCTAAAGAACCAGGAAAAAATTGCCCAGGATTTCATTTTCAGGATCTTCCCACAGAAGAGAAATGGCATGATTCTTAACTCGGTAGAATTGGCCTCAATTTTCCATCTGCCGAATCAGAATTCCATCCCAAATAGCCAGGTTGAGCGACAGCTGACTAAGCAAGTTGATGGACCAGTTCGGATTCCGACAGATGGGGTATGGCTTGGCGATAATGAATTCCGTGGCAAGAAGAAAGAAATTCGCCTCTCTGATAATGATCGTCGTCGTCATACTTATATTATTGGTGCGACCGGTATGGGTAAATCTGTTTTGCTTTCCAATATCGCCTGCCAAGATATGTTAGCTGGACGTGGTTTCGCCTTCATTGATCCGCACGGTGACGTGGTGGAAGATATCCTTTCCAAGGTGCCAGAGGATAGGATAGATGATGTGATCTATTTCGATCCTGGCGACATAGAACATCCAATGGGGATGAATATGTTCGAGTGGGAAACGGAAGACCAGAAAGATTTCATCGTGCAAGAAGGAATCAATATGCTACAGAGCCTCTATGATCCGACCAATCAGGGTTTCTTCGGCCCACGAGGGCAGCACATGTTCCGAAATGCTGCTCTACTTTTGATGAGTGATCCAAATGGTGCCACATTCATCGATATTCCACGTTGTTTTATTGATCCAGAATTCGTAAAAAACAAGTTGCAATATGTGACAGATAGAAGTGTCTATGACTATTGGACGAAGGAATTTCCGGCCAGCCAGAAGAGCAACGATGCTGGAGAAGTCATCACTTGGTTCGCCTCGAAATGGGGACCGTTCCTCTCTAATACGATGATGAAAAACATTCTTGGTCAGGTTCATTCCGGTTTCAATATTAGAGATATTATGGATAATAAGAAGATTTTGCTGGTCAATCTTTCCAAGGGGAAAATGGGAGAAATAAATAGCAAACTGCTCGGTATGATTTTCGTAATGAAATTCCAGACCGCAGCTATGAGTAGAGTAGACATCCCAGAAGACCAGAGAAAAGACTTCTGTCTTTT
>JAZSPO010000003.1:0-3779 GCA_045537505.1 Candidatus Nanosyncoccus sp. | reverse complement strand
CCGCATCGTCTAGTTCGCTTTTATTAAATCCTCTTTTTTCCAAAAAGAACCTCAGTGCTCTGCCAACACTCGGTGCATACCCTATCCGAAACTCTTCTGCAGTCTTGCGATTGATATTGCGTTTATAAAAAACATACTCACAAACAGTCTTGTTCTTCGTCAAAGCAACTTGATAATATTTCGTCGCAAGTTCCAAAGCTTGTTTGATGCGTGCTTTTCTCTGTGCAATAGCCTTTCCGCTGGCACTGTATTTTTTTAATTCAACTCCAGCTTGTGCGGCTAATTTTTCCAATGCTTCTGGAAAAGAAATACCCTCTACTTCCATGACGAAAGAAAAAATGTCGCCTCCTTTGTTGGCAGAAAAATCATGCCAAATGCCTTTTTCCGGAGAAACCATGAAAGAGGGTGTTTTGTCTACTCCCCATGGGCTTCTCCCTTTCAGTGTCCTACCCGTACGCTTCAGCTCGATATATTGGCCGACAACATCTTCCACCGAAAGCCTAGCCTTTATTTCCTCCTTCGCATCATCCATACTTTTATTATATCAGAGAAAAACCAGAGAATATAGTTTTTACTTTTCTTGTGTTATAATAAGCATATGGACAATAAGGAATATCTCGAGAAAATAGCGAAAGAGACCCGCTCCACTGGCAAACCGAAGAAAAAATTATTCGGTCTAGAATTGTCTCCGACTATGATAAAAGTCCTCATTGGTGGTACCATCCTTGTCGTCGTGATGATGTTTGTAGGGATGCTCTTTTCTGGCGACGGAAACAAAGAGCGTGATTATGTTGACAAAATTTACCTTCGCACGACGAATTTGATTGCCGAGACTGGAAATTATAACAAGCTCGTGAAATCTTCCAAACTCCGCTCGATGGGAACATCTCTCATCGCTGTCCTGACCGAGACACAGTATGCTATCTCTACCTCTCTGAAAGAAGAGTTCGGTGCAAAAAGTGTCGAAAAACCAGACAAAGAACAGACCAAAATTGACGAAGATGCTGTAATGGTTGATTACCTCGAAACGCTAGAAAATGGTAGGTTAAATGGTATCCTGGACAGAGTCTATGCGAGAGAAGTCGCTTATCAAATTGGCATGCTAATATCTGTAGAAAATGATGCATATAGACGCACGAAAAAGCCGAACTTGCGTGCTGCGATCGAAAAATCGAAATCGAATCTCGAGCCTCTTTACGATCAATTCAATACTTTTAGTGCTGAGTAACTCCTATCTCTCCTAGTCTCTCCTTTACATATTTGTGTTTTTGTGTTATTTTCTAACTATTATGGGAAAAATTAAGGATAGCGAATTTATCAAAGAATTTAAAAAATTTATCAGCCAAGGAAATGTCATGGACTTGGCAGTGGGTATGGTAATCGGTGTAGCATTTACTGCCATCGTATCATCCTTAGTCAATGACATTATTATGCCTTTGATTGGGTTGGTAATTGGTGGCGTCAACTTTTCTGACCTATCAATTACTATTCATAATTTCTTCGGAGGCAATACAGCGGCAGTCATTCGATATGGTAGTTTCATCCAAGAAGTTGTAAACTTCCTTATCATTGCTTTCTCGCTCTTCATCATCATTCGTATGATGAATAAACTCAACGAAAAGGCGAAAAAACTCGTAAAGCGAAGCGACGATGCAAAAGAAGAAGCAACAGAAAAAGAGAAAGCAGACGAAAAGAAAGCATCTGATGAGACAGTCAAATTACTAAAAGAGATTCGTGACGAACTGAAAAAATCCGATAAGAAAAGTAAATAAATTAATACATACCACTCATATCAGGACCTGCTGCACTAGCAGGTTCTTTTTCTGGAATATCAGCAATCAAAGCACCCATTGTAATGGTCGTCGCTGCAATAGAAATTGCATTTTGGACAGCCTCACGTGTAACACGTGCTGGATCGATAATCCCAGCTTTTTTCAGATCGATCAATTCATCTGTCGGCTCCATAACATCGACACCGAAACCTTTTTTATTAGAGTTTTCAACTTTTGCTAGTAGTGCCTGTGCGTTCAGCCCAGCATTTTCCATAATTGTTACGAAGGGAGTTTTTAGAGCATTTTTTACAATCACAGCTCCAGCATCTGTGCCTTTTATTTCCTTCGACAAATTGAGCAAGGTTACTCCACCGCCAGCGACAATCCCTTCCGAAAGAGCAGCTTTCGTCGCAGCGACCGCATCATCGACTCGGAACTTCTTCTCATCAATTTCTGTCTCTGTCGCACCACCAACCTTTATTACGGCAACTTTTCCAGAAAGAGCAGCTGCACGTTTTTCTAGCTCTCCTCGCTCATAGTCCGAACTTGCAATTTCTGCTTGTGAACGAATCAAAGCAATACGAGAAGCGACTTCCTTACTGGAACCAGCACCCTTGATGATGGTCGATTCATCTTTCGTTGCGATGATTTTCTGGGCAGAACCAAGAATTTCCATGCCAGCTTCTTCCAGCTTGATACCCTTCTCATCAGAAACTAAAGTAGCATCAGTCAAGATTGCAATATCTTCCATGATTTCTTTTCTACGTTCGCCAAAAGATGGAGCTTTGAGCACCAGCGTATTAAACACGCCCTTCAGCTTATTCAAAACTAAGAGCGAAAGTGCCTCGCCCTCAACTGCTTCTGCAATGATAACGAGATCTTTCTTGCCTGCTTGTGCACATTTCTCCAGAATCGGCAAAATATCATTCGCTGCGGAAATCTTCTTGTCCGTCACAAGGATGAGAGGTTTTTCAAAAATTGCTTCTTGTCGATTTACATCTGTTACGAAGAAAGGAGAAGAATAACCTTTGTCATAGGAAAATCCTTCGACGATTTCTTGTTCCATTTCTAGACCCTGTCCTGCTTCAACTGTAACGATACCATCTTTGCCAATTTTCGAAATGACTTCGGCAATTAGTTTACCAATTTCTTCGTCGCCTGCTGAAATCGTCGCGACTTCCGAAACTTTCTTATCATCACCTTCAATTTTCTCAGCCGCTTTGTCGATTCCCTTTACAATTTCAGCACCAGCCTTTTCTATACCCTTGCGAAGTTCCATTGGGTTCACTCCAGCTGCAATCAGTTTATTTGCCTCAGAAATGATATTGTAGGTTAAAACAGTAACCGTTGTAGTACCGTCACCAGCGACTTTATTGAGCTTTTGTGCAGCTGTCTTGATCAACTTTGCACCAATCTGTTCGCCAAGATTATCGTCGTTTGCACCGAGGTCGACTGCTTCGGCAACAGTTACGCCATCATGCGTAATAGTCGGAGCACCATAAGACTTTTCTATGACAACATTTTGTCCTTTCGGACCATAAGTCACTTTCACAGCATCGTATAATTGCTTCGCACCAGAAAGAACTTTGTCCCTTGCTTCTGCTTCGTAAAAAATTTTCTTTGCCATACTTTCTCCTTTTCTATAATTCCAATTACATCGTCGCTAAAATATCTTCTTCGGCAACAATAATATAATCCTTGTCATCTACCTTGATATTGGTCGTAGAATATTCCTTGAAAATAATTTTATCGCCTTTTTTTACACCTTTTACATCAGGGCCAACTGCTTCGACCACAGCATATGCTGGGGTTTCCTTTGCCTCTCCCAACAAGATACCAGATTTCGTCTTCGTCAGAGGTTCTTCTTTTTTTGCAACAACTTTATCTTTCAACGGTTTTATTGCCATATTTTACTCCTTTTTCTCTATTTTAACGCAAAAATTAGCACTGTCAAGTATAGAGTGCTAATTTCTTCAATTTAGCACTTTGTTAATTCTTATGCTAATT
>JAZSPO010000019.1:0-2670 GCA_045537505.1 Candidatus Nanosyncoccus sp. | reverse complement strand
TCCATCTGGATACAAATCAAACTTTCTTAATTTCTACACAAACTCAGATAATAATCAATCCACAGATGAAAAATATGATACATTCACTCTGTATGATAATCTTTCTGTTCTAAGAGAAGCGGTCATAAAACATTCGTCAGAGAACATACTTCGACTCCCAAATTTAATTTCTTTTTACGACGATTATCAAAATGCAAATGAACCACTCGTCAGTACCAGCCCATATCGCGATTCGACAAATGCTGTCCAAATTCTTACAGCCCACAAGAGCAAAGGACTCGAGTTTGAATACGTATTTCTGATTGCGACAGATGATCAGGCTTGGGGCAATGCAAAAGGCAATAATAATATGCTCGTCCTGCCAGCGAATCTTACTTATATTCGCCACACTGGCGTAACGGAAGATGAAAGATTGAGGCTTTTCTTCGTAGCAATCACACGTGCAAAAGCACACTTAATAATGACGAGCTCTATTTTAGATTATTCTGGAAAAACACCAAAAAGACTGGAATATCTTGCCGAATATGAGGATAAAGACACAATAAAATCTCCGAAATTGCCGGAAAAAAACCAGACAGTTGAAAAGCATTATCAGAACATTCCAGAAGATGAAGACCTAAGCGACTTAAAAACGTCTTGGATTTCACATTACCAAGATATCAAAGGCGAAATACGCCCAATTTTACTTTCTCGGCTGGAAAATTATCGATTAACAGCGACAGATCTAACGACATTCATCGATGTCTCATATGGTGGGCCACAAGTACTGTACGAACGTCGAGTTCTTCATGCTCCTATCGAATCTTATTCTGAATCTATTAGCTTCGGTAATTTAATTCATGCTACATTCGAGCAAGTGACTAATCAAAATCTTAGTGATGAAAAAGCACTGGAGTTCTTCCGCGAGCAACTAAAAACAGCGAACATCCCACAAGATGATCTAGAAGCATTCCAGGAAAAAGGTGAAAAAAGTCTTCTTGCATCGCTCAAAAAATTCGGCACTCTTCTTCGAGATGAAAATGCTTGTGCCGAAGTCAATCTAGGCCACGAACATATTGTCCTCGATGACATTCCATTAACTGGAAAAATAGATCATATTAATATCGACAAAGAGAATAAGACTATAGAAATATATGACTTCAAAACCTCTGGATTCAATGAGAAAAAATGGGGCTCCCATCCGACACTCTACAAATATATGCTACAACTAGGATTTTACAAACTCTTACTTAATCTATCTCCGACCTATAGTAAATATAAAATCACAAAAGCGCATATTCTTTTTGTAGTGCCGGATTATGTAGATGGAGCCGTTCACGATAAAGAATATGAGTATAATGAAGCCGACGAAGCAGGATTAAAAGCACTCATCAAAAATGTATATACTCATATCAAAACACTTGACTTTCTAGACGATCAGAAATTATTTATTCCACCAGATTCTACAAAAGGCATCAAAGATATAAAAGATTTTGTCAAACTCTTACTTGACATAAAAGAGTAAAAGACATAAAATAAACGAACAGTCCAAGATCTATACTCATTACTAAAAAAAGGGGGTGATATGAATGGTATGGACGGACCAAACAATGGGACGTGGGCATGAGGTAACTGGAAACGATCGAGCGGCATATGCAGCTGCAGCGGCAAAAATCCAGTCACAACTGGAACAGGGACACGCGGTCGACAAAAACGCCAGAGAAATACTGCGTAAAGCCGAATATATCGGCGTACTTCGTTCTCGCTAATCCTATTTTGCACCTTTTTAAAAGCGAAGCAAATATGCTTCGCTTTTTACTATCTTCTGCTTTTTATTTCTGAAAAATATGTTATAATAAAAAAACATGCAAGAAAAATCATTCTGGAATAACTTACCACAGCCTTTTACCGTCCTCGCTCCGATGGAAGGAGTCACCGACGTCGTATTCCGCGATGTAATTGCGAAAGCCGGAAGCCCAGATGTATTTTTCACTGAATTTACCAATGTCTCAAGTTACGCTTCCGACAAAGGTCGGCCTAATGCACTGGAAAGATTAGACATAAAAAATAAAAAAACACCTATTGTGGCACAAGTTTGGGGTAAAAATCCTGACCATTTCGCAAAAACTGCTTCGATCTTAGCAGAAATTGGTTTTTTGGGACTAGATATCAATATGGGCTGTCCAGATCGCCATGTTAATAAAGCCGGAGGTGGTGCTGCGATGATTACCACCCCAGAACTCGCTATTGAATGTATTAGAAAAGCAAAAGGTGCGACAAGCCTTCCCATTTCTGTCAAAACACGTCTCGGTTTTTCTTTTCAATCCGAATATACAGAATGGATTTCTATGTTGCTAAAACAAAATCTGGCCGCACTAACAATTCATTTACGTACTCGCAAAGAAATGTCAAAAGTTCCAGCACACTACGAACTAATTCCATCGCTCATCGACCTTCGCAATTCAATTTCGCCAAATACAAAAATTATCATTAATGGCGATATTGCTGATTTGAGAGAGGTAGAAATACTCTCTGAAAAATATCCAGAAGTTGATGGATTCATGATTGGGCGAGGAGTTTTTCGAAATCCGTTTTGCTTCACGAAGCATCGACCGACGAAAGAAGAATTGAAAGATTTATTTCTTTTCCATTTAGATTTATTCGATCAAAGAGCCGACGAGCTGAAAAAAC
>JAZSPO010000020.1:0-2569 GCA_045537505.1 Candidatus Nanosyncoccus sp. | reverse complement strand
TCCGGTGCTTGCTCACCATCTGTTGATAATGATGCACCAGTTCCGACAGTTGCAGCTTGGAAATTATAGTATGTACCAATCTTTTGGGTTTCTCCATCGTAAGTAGTGGTTTGGTAGGTAGTACCAACTGAAGTTGAATAGCTAGGTCCATAGCCATTGCCAAAATAGGTGTGTTCGTGAGTCACATCTGTATCAAGATAGTTTGCTAGAGTGGAAGTGTCGGTGCCTGCCACAGAGCCATCGACGAACTGGTAGTAAAAAGCAAAATCCTTACCAATTGTTACTACTTTATGAGTTTATAGGATAAATCCTTACTAGCGTTATTTATGGGAAATGTTAGAACAAAACTACTAGCGTTACTACCAAGGAGTATAAGCTTGGCCAAACGGCCTTGAGTGTCTCCTTGGAGTAATGCTAGTGGATTTATCCGTTTCTGGGCTGGATGAGTCGTGTCCAGAAAACAATACTAGTGGATTTATCCGTTTCTACGTCTCCTTGGAGTAACATCAGTGAATTTGTTCGATTATCTAGTGGCTGACTTTTCTCAATTTTCTTTACTTTCTTAAAACCTTTATGCTATAATTATGAAAACTAACCGAAAGGGATATTATGGCAACAGCCAAAAAAGCCACAAAGTCAAAGAGTACGACTAAAAGTACCTCGACTGCAAAAACAACTAAATCAACGACAGATTCTGACAAGAAATGTTCGGCAGGAAAGCCATTTCTTATCGGCGTGATTGTCGTTGTCGTAATCGCGATTGCGACTTTCGTTACACTGGGTCTTTTAGGTCTATTTGGAACTAATATTTCTGGTACTTACGATTTGGTGTCTATGGAAGAAAACGGCGAAGACCAGAGTTCTATGATTTCGTTCATGAAGGCTCTTGGGATGAAGGGCGAGCTGGTCCTTCGTGATGACAAAACTGGAACGATGAATCTTTTCAACGAAGATGGTAATGAAATCACTTATGATGGCAAGAAAATAAAAAATAAAGAAACTGGTGACGAAGTTGAGTACACTTACAAAGACAACAAAATCACTTTGACGACCGATGGAACAAAAATGGTTTTCGAAAAGAAAACTGATAAATAGCAACATTTGTTAGTCATAGGAAGAAGCTCCGTTTGGATGGAGCTTCTTTTTTTGGGGCGAAAATGATACAATGATGTTATGAAAACAATTTTGACAGGCGTAAGAGTAAATAGTGAGCCGACTCTTGGCAACTTTCTCGGTGCCATTCTGCCGATGGTGAGATTAGCGAACGAATATAGCAATAAAGGTTGGCAGATAAATATTTTTATTCCGGACTTACATTCGATTATTTCCGATGTTGATGGAGACTTCCAGACAAATCTAGTTAATTCTATTAAATATTATCTCGCTGCTGGACTCCGTATCAATGAAAATGTCCATCTTTATCGACAAAGTTATGTTCCTGCACATAGTGAAATGACATGGATTTTGGATTGCATAGCGACGACGGGGGAGCTTGGTCGGATGATTCAGTTCAAGGAAAAAAGCCAGGGGAAATCTTCTGTTAATGTTGGTATTTATAATTATCCAGTTTTGATGGCTGCCGATATTTTGTTGTACTCAGCGAATTATATTCCTGTTGGCGAAGATCAGTTCCAACATCTTGAGCTTACTCGTGATTTAGCACTCAGAGTGAATCGTAAATTTGGTGAGATATTTGTCGTACCAGAGAAAACAGAAGACCAGGCGAAATTTATGGGAATGGCAAATGGCGACGGCATTCGAATTCGTGATTTATCCAATCCAGAGAAAAAAATGAGTAAATCTACTATTGGAGAAAATAGTAAAATAATGTTACTCGACCAGCCAGAGCGTGCAGCGAAAAAAATCATGTCTGCTACGACCGATTCCGTCGGAAAAATCCAATACGACATGATGAATCAGCCTGGCATTTCTAATTTACTCCAGATTGAAGCATTAATAAATGACAAGCCGCTGCAGGATGTGATATCTGTTTGGTCTGGCGAGACACATTATGGCGATCTAAAAAAGCAAGTCGCCAGTAGTGTATCCAATTTCCTTTCCACTTTCCAGGCTGATTTCACAGCTATTTCCGATGAAGAAGTGTTCGAGCTACTAGAAGTTGGCGAAGAATATGCAAACGATATTGCCGACCAAAAATTGATGCAGCTCCAGAAAGCATTGAAACTAAGGTAGAAATGTCCAAAGATTTTTATTTTGAGGTAGAGAAAACTTTACCAAATAATTTGGGACGGGCAGGAATTATCCATACTCCGCATGGTGAGATAAAAACACCTGCTTTCATGGTCGTCGGAACAATGGGAGAAGTTCGTAACATCTCGAACGAAAAAATGAGAGAAATCCATGCACAGGCAATGCTTTCTAACGGTTTTCATCTCCGGAAAAAATCGCCAAAAATCACAGAGGCAGGTGGATTGGCAAAATATTCTGGGTGGAACGGTCCGACATTGACTGATTCTGGTGGATTCCAAGGCATGTCGCGTGGATCTGGCCTGGGAAAAGTCGTGTCTATGGAAAGAGCACAGCTGGAAGGTGGGATCCAAAAAGATGG
>JAZSPO010000047.1:0-3895 GCA_045537505.1 Candidatus Nanosyncoccus sp. | reverse complement strand
GTCTCTCTATTATGGATTCTACTGCGACGAGTCCGATCAGTGGTCTCTCGATTAATATCAATCCGACATCTACTGGTTCTTTCAGTAAGGCTTCTTCGGTCGCTCATGTTTATACATCGAACCGTACAGGATATACGCTATACATTTCCTCTGATTACCAGACTCATGCAGGAGCGAATACTGCGAGTTTGATTAACGCGAACACATCTGTCGATGATACTACGACTTCTAGTATCGGCAACATTCCGACCTTATCTGCTGACAACATTAGCGAATCTGATTTTTCTGCAGCGAACTCTTCTTACAAAAACTCTTGGGGCTATAGCCGAAACTGGAGTGAGACGGTCGGAGGCTATGCATATTCTGGTGGTTCCGCCACGACTTATCGTCCGGTTCCTGTAAAAGGCACCCAGGTCGTTTTGCGAAATGATGTTACTCGACAAGTGAATTCTTCCAATACTACTGTTACTGTCGGAGCGAATGTCGATACGACGAAAGCTTCAGGAACGTATAATAACAAGCTAGTCTTTACAGCTTTGGCTAATTCCACGTTGACCACATTCACATTGAACTTTAACGCAAATGGTGGTTCTGGTGCTCCATCCAGTTTGTCCCAGTCCTCCTCTGCCACATCTTACAGTTTTGCTTATCCTGTCACCACTCCGACCAGAAGTGGAAAAACCTTCCTCGGTTGGGCAAGTTCTGCTTCGGCCACAGTGCCAGTATATACTAGTGGAAGTACAATTCCTGTCGTAGCATCCGGTTCTGCAACAGTTGCTACGAGAACTGTCTATGCTGTTTGGGAGTAAAACTCTCCATGGAAGGGTTGGGCGTTGATACAGACAAGATCACGAAACGTATTCGTGCCTGTGATTATCTTTCTGTGGCTCAACTGTACTTACTCGATAATTTCTTGTTAAAAAGAAAACTCGAGACTGCCGATATCAAGCCTCGGCTTTTGGGACACTGGGGAACTTGTCATGGTATCAATGTCGCTTATGCGAACCTAAGAGCAAATGGACAGATGACGGATTTCATACTCGGACCTGGACATGGTTTCCCAGCTTTGCAAGCAAATTTATTTCTCGATGGGGAATTGTTCAAAGTCGACGAAAAAGCCCAAAGGAATCTCGCTGGGATAGAATATATTTGTAAAAACTTTTCTTGGCCAGATGGTTTTCCGTCTCATGCTAGTCCGATTACTCCAGGAGTAATCTGCGAAGGTGGGGAACTGGGATACTCTCTCGCCACGGCATTCGGACTCGCCTTGGGTCATCCAGAAAAAAAGATCGCTGTTCTCATCGGCGATGGAGAATTTGAAACTGCTACCATCCTTTCTTCGATGAATCTTTCTGCTCTGCTCTCGACGGACTCGAATGGATTGGTTTTGCCAATCTTGCATTTGAATGGTTATAAAATCTCTGGGCCGACTGTATATGCACGAAAGTCTGAGCGAGAACTCCTAGAGCTAATTAGAGGATTTGGTTATGATCCTATTGTGGTCAACGGAGATGATACAGTAGAGTTCCAGCTTGCTTTGGAAAAGGCTTTTTCCGAATCAAAGCCATTTATTATCATGAAAACAGAAAAAGGCGAAACCGGACCACGATATTATAATGGCGAGAAAATCGAGGGGAATTATCTCTCGCACCAGATTCCGTTAAAAGATGTAAAGATTAACCCATTACAACTAGATTCGCTCGAAAGATGGCTAGGCTCTTATAAGTTTTCGGAATTATTTGATGAGACGAAAGGATTTTTGATATGAACGATCTAGTTTTGAAAACTCCTGGAAGTATGTGGCTAAAAAAACGAGAAGATGCTATGAGAAATGGCAATATTGTCGATGTCAGTCGTCTTGGGAATGGTGGAAAAAGTCTCGGCGAGCAAGTGATGGATGAGTATTATGGTCCGGAAGAAGTGAAAAATCCAGGTCAAGAAAGATTTTCTTCGGCAGAAAGGCTAGGCGAATGCATCAGAGAAGAGCTAAAGGAAAATAAGCATTTTTATCTATTTTCTCCAGACGAAACGACGAGCAATAAGCTGGACAAAGTTTATTCAGTATCAAGTAGGGCATGGGCATTGCCACGCGAACCTTGGGATTTGCCAGAATCTCCAGACGGCAGAATAATCGAGCTTCTCTCGGAAAATACGTTGTTTTCTACTATGGTGGGGCACATTCTGGGAAATGGTGAGCCGGCGATGATGACGAGCTACGAGGCCTTTTTCCCAATCATCACTTCGCAAGTTTTACAACATATAAAATTCCTCAAACAATCCGAACAAGCCAATTGGAGAAAGCTTGTTCCTGCCGCCAATTTACTTTCTACGAGTACTTGTTGGAGGCAAGACCATAATGGTTTTTCCCACCAGTCACCGATGCTGATTTCTACTTTGTTGGATAATCCAAGTAATCTAGCCAACTGTATTTTCCCAGTAGATGATGTGGCAATGGTTGCAGCATTCAAATATATGATGGAGAGTAATAATGTTGTAAATCTTACAACATTTAATAAGACGTCAGAACCACGCTGGATTGACCGCAATCATGCCAGATTCCAGTTTGAATATGGTGCTAGTGTTTTCGGTTTTGCGTCTGATGACAATCCAGATTATATCTTCACGGCTGCTGGGGATATTGTTTCGCGTGAGGCTCTGTATGCGATTCGAATTCTCAAACAAGATTTGCCAGAGAAAAGGTATCGATTTGTCGGCATCAACGCCCTGTCTTATGGAGCTATTGGAACGACGAAAGCGAAAATGCCTCGCGAAAAATTTGATGAATACTACACGATCGACAAGCCAATTATCGCGAATTTCCATGGATATCCTATGACTCTGAAATCAATTTTGTCGAATTATACTTCGCCTGATCGTTTATTTGTACATGGGTTCCAAGAAGAAGGAAGCACGACTACGCCTTTTGAGATGTTATCTCTAAATCGAGTTTCGCGATATCATTTGTGCATTGATGTGGCAAGACGAGAAGGCAGGGAAGATTTAGTCGCAAAATATAGCAAAAAGATTATCGAAAATTCGAAGCACGCCAGAGAAAAAGGTACCGACCTGGAAAAAGTATAAAAAAATGGTATAATATAAAAATGGAATTAAATATCCTAATTTTGGTCGTCTTGGTAGTGGTCTTGTTGGAGACCTCATATCTTTTGCTCAGCTCTTTTAGCGGACAAAAAATGAAAAGTGGAAAAAGAAAAGTTTACATCGATACATCGGCTTTAATTGATGGGAGGATTCTTTCTGTTGCAGAAACCGGCTTCATCGGAGATGACTTAATTATTCCACGTAGCGTTATTCGTGAGCTCCAGCTTCTCGCAGACGGAAAAGATAATGAAAAACGTGGTCTGGCCAGAAAAGGTCTGGACGTCGTGAACGAGCTGGAAAGAGTTATTTACTGTAACGTTGTGATTTTGCAAGATGAACTAGATAGGACTCCAGTAGACGAGAGATTAATATCGCTGGCCAAAGAAAACAAGGATGTAATTTGCACGAATGATTTTAACCTAAATAAGGTCGCACGGACGGAAGGAATCGATGTTCTCAATATCAACGATCTCGCTATTGCCCTGCAAAATGATTATCAGCCGGGACAAAAAATCAAAGTCAAGGTGACAGGAAAAGGAGCGAACCCTGGACAAGGAGTCGGACATCTAAAGGATGGAACTATGGTAATTGTCGATGGAGCGGCTCGAAAAGTTGGTAAAGAAATCCAAACAGAAGTCGTAAGGTTCATTCAAACGTCGTCTGGAAGAATGCTGTTCGTGAAACAAACAAAGAAGTAACGACCAAATCCACTGATGTTACTAAAGAGAAAAGACTGAACAAACCTACTAGCATTACTCCAAGGAGACACTCAAGGCCGTTTGGCCAAGCTTATACT
>JAZSPO010000092.1:0-2450 GCA_045537505.1 Candidatus Nanosyncoccus sp. | reverse complement strand
CTAGATTCTGCATCAATTAATTCATATTTTGCCATTACAGATGTCTCCTTTTTTTACGAATTGTCTCAATCAAAAAGTCTGGAGCATATTTTAGTTTGTTTAGGACGATATCATGGGCAGGAACAAAAGTCACAATTTCACCACCAAATCCAGTCTTAAATGTCGTGACTCCAGCATAACGATGATGAGGCTGATTCGGTGGGGCAATTCCCCAAAGATTATATCGTACGACATTTTGTTTCTTCAAATCGCGAATCACTTGCCATTGCAAGGCATATGCACCAGGAATTTTGCGATTCAAATCCGTACTTGCCGCTTCATAATAATCTGCTTCATCGCCATCAACCAAAATTAAACCATACGCAATTGCTTTTCCCTCATCTGTTCTCGCTACATAAATCTTTGCATTTTTTCCAAATGCTTCACGTTCTGCCAGTAAAGTCTTCTGGTCTGGCGGCACGAAATGTTGCCTCTCTGCAGTCGCCAATTGTACCTTATGAAATTCTCTGAAAAGTTCTTCCGAATTCCCACTTTCCACTTTTATATTTAACTTCATCGAACGACGCACTTCATATCTGGTTTGTCTCCTCATGCTCGACAATAACTCGTCCTCCGACTTTCTCAAATCAAGAATCACAGTATGTTCAGCCGCAAGATGCATTGGAGATTTTTTTGCACCAATTTTCTTTAACAAATCAAGATTCTTGGGGTTTTCTAATAGTTGAGGTCGCAGCCTAATAAAAACACAGCAATTCTCCTTGGCCTTTTTACGAATCAGCTCGAAGGCCTGCTTCACTTGCTCTGGATCTTTCCAGTCTATTAGCGGTCCACCTGGAATTTCCATATATCGGCCTCTCTTGGCCTTTTTTATGATCATGAGAACATGTTTATTGTGCCCAACTTTTTCATTAAGTACTTGGTGGCCGATTAGCTTATTTGCCTTTTCCCATGCTACAGACTGTAAAAAGTTTTCTCTCTCGTAATTCATTTTTCATACTCCTTGATAATCTGTAAAGCATTGTGTAGAGTATTTTTCCCATAGTAAGTCGGCAGATTGATAATCTCGGCAGATACTTTTACTGCCACAGGGCATTCATTCTCTGGAAAATTAATTTTCTGGTAATATCGAATCGGAGAAACTGGCACATCATACCAAATTTCACGGAAATTATAGCCATTTCGGTCTAGTTTTTCAATCAGTTCAGCCCTATTTTTAACGAATAAATGAGTACGGATCGGCAAAGCACCATTTTGATCGATTTTTTTCATTTGTTTCAGAATCATCTTATCTTGCCAATAAGCAGGTCTCTGTTCCAGATTGATTTTTGCGTCCACGGCCCTCTCTATGAAATGGATTTTGATCAATGGTCCATACCAATATTTTTGCAAATGAATCCTAGAAAGAAGACGCCCAATAGAAGCCAAGAAAGGATACCATCTCGCCCTTAGAGTATCGGATAGTTTCGGATGCTTCATCGCTTGTTTTGGTAGAGGCAAAGACCGATCATTGACAATCAAAGCACCACCTGTTATCGCATCGAGAGATTTTCCTTTACCAAAAGACAAAGCCGAAAAAGCTCCGACAGATCCATTTTCTCTTCCATCCAGATACTTCATACCTGCACAATGTGCCAAGTCTTCTGCCAGGACAAGCTCATGATCTCGTGCAAATTTCTCTATTTCTTTGATATTTACATCTATTCCTAGCGTATTCTGAACAATTAATGCTTTTGCCTTGGGATGTTTTTTTAGTACTACGCCAAGGCTTTTTGGATCGAAATTGAGGGTACGTCTGTCAATATCGGCATAGACAACTTTGCAACCAGCTTTTTCTACAGCTTGTAATACAGCATAGCAAGTAAACCCATTAATGATGACTTCCGATCCTTTAGGAACGGCTAACTTTAATCCTGCTGTAATAGCGGAACGACCATTATTCATCAACACTATACGATCTTCTGTAGTACCATATTTTTCCGCTAAATATTTCCTTAGTTTGACTGCATTCTTTTTTGTACCAAAAGACAAAGTATGACAAAATACATCTTTTCCTCTATAATTACTGGCTTGGCCCAAAAACAATCTAGATGACACTTTGTTTGCCTCTTTCGCCCGCTTCTAGATCACGTTTTATTTTCTCGCGCTCGGAAAGCCTTTGGGGTGCCACTCTCATGCCCGTCATCGAATCTGTTCCTATCTTATCGTCTCGATAATCAGGTTTCTGGTATTCTGGTTGGACTTTTCTTTCCGGAGGAGTATTTTCCCAAGTATTGACCGTTTCGGAAGCTACTGTCGAAATATCATTTTCCTGGTATGTTTCTTCTTGGGACATTTCTTCCTGGAATGTTTCTGTCGATTCCTCGCTTTCAACGTTACTACCATCCTGTAGCATATCCAGCCAGTTGTTTTCTGGCTCATCACCCTCCATCATAGCCTTAACTTTTGCTTTG
>JAZSPO010000055.1:0-2255 GCA_045537505.1 Candidatus Nanosyncoccus sp. | reverse complement strand
ATATTCTTTCACAATTTTCAAGTCATTTCCGCCATCTATTGCTATCAAAAACTCAAAATTATCATATGATTGATTCAAAATACTCTCAATTGCTGAACGGAGGTATGATTCTGTCGTATTAAACGTAGACATGATGACAGAAATGAGTGGTTTTTTCATACAATACTCCCATATTTACATTTCGTATATATACTCCACGAAAAATAAAAAAACTTCTTGCCCAGCATCAAAGATAGTAACGCTATCTTATCCTTTTTTTTCATACATTTATTTTTAAATAAAATTTCCTTTTTATGATTTTTCAGGTAGCTGGCCTGTTCTTGCCACACCTTTTTCACTTCTGGCCTGTTTTCTCTTCTATCTATCATCCTCAAAATACTGAACCTTGCTGCAATCATTTTTTCGTCTGTTGCCTGCTTCAAGTTAGGGAACTTTTTTATTATATTTCTACACATCTCGTTAGAAAGAATAAGTAAATCCATTTTTTTCAATGTAAAATTACAATTCATTGTGGAATTTCGGTTTTTACAATAGAAATATATGCTCTTACTGCCGTAAGCTACTCCACCACTTTCAATAATATACTTATAAACCGTTCCATTGTCTTCACAAGTTCTTCCAGCTGGAAATTTATTTTTTTTGCATATTTTTCTTGAAATTAATTTTGCGTTCGGTGAAACGGTGAATCCATTCTCTAACAATAACCTCTTCAAAGCATCTTCATCATTAAAAAACTGGTCGTCGGGACAGCATCGTGGCTTTACAACCTTTCCATTAGGCCCAATCACACAATATGTGGCAACTGCCATCTTAGCATTATACTCTTTTGCTAAATTTAACAAGTAAGAAATACTATCAGCAGTAATGTAGTCGTCTGAATCTACAAAAGTAATCCACTTCCCTTTTGCGTTTCCTATTCCAACGTTTCTTGCGACTGATGCTCCTCTATTTTTCTGATGAACCACCTTTATTCTTTTATCTTTCTCGGCATACTCATCGCAAATATTGCCACTTTTATCAGTTGACCCATCGTCAATCAAAATAATCTCTATGTTCTTATACGATTGGTTAACTATGGAATCAAGGCATCTACGTAAATACTTTTCTGAATTATAAATAGGCACAATTACAGATACCATATCGCTCTTTTTCATCCTACCCTCTTTCCCACCATCATTCCCATGTATCTTGCGGCCATGTTTGGTAAAAAGCTCGCCAAGACACGAATGTTTTTCTCTTTCATCGCACTTTTCAAAATCATTTTTGCCATACCACCACCGGCTTTATTGACACCGTGCTCGGCGATTTCTGGGTTCATCTTCATGAATCGTCCGGTCAGTTTATACCTATCGTAGAGTTCTCGTAGAGAAAATTTATGCGAATGATACGCTACGGCATTAGCAACATAACGAATTTTGCCGCCGTGTACAATTAATTTATACGCAAAATACATGTCCTCAGAAATCGGTAAATCCTTGCCGTCGTACCCCTTTAATTCACGGAATTTCTCTGCAGAAACTGCACCTGCAGCATCAGAAAAAAAGAAAGTTTTTAGTCCTAATCTTTTCACGTCCTTTTTCGAGACAGTGAATGACCGGCTTGGATAATTATGTGAACGAGTATACTTTTCGATATTGTTATATTTCGTCTTTTGTCGAGCATAAGTCGCATCTGCTTCCCCTCCCAAAATTGGTGCGACCAGCTTTTCAAGAAAATGTTCATCCTTTATTATGACGTCTTGTGTTAGGAAAACAATTATTTCTCCCTTCGCTTTCAAAGCAGCTTCCTCTCTAATAATGCTATGAGAAAAAATTAGCTGATTTATCTTCAAATATGGGATGGAGAGCATGTCCATAACATCCGCTGTATGATCAGTACTTTTAGTCAGAATATACTTTTTTTCGACAATCTTTACGCCTTTTTGCTTATCTAGAGATCGATCAAAAGAAATAATCTCTGTTTCCGCATTAAAAAGTGGACAAATAACAGAGATACTAGCTCTTTTACGACCATGAACATTCATATTGCATATTATATACCAAAATTGCATTTTTTTCAAGTATCTGGACTAGTTTGTAACTGGGAGCTTCTCTTTCCACTCTAGCAAACTATCTTGATGATAATGTTACTCACGAGCATACCTATTTTGGCAATGGGAATTATGGTGGTGCAACTACTGTAGGTGCCACTTATCAAACAACTACTTACAACGATGGAGAAACCCAAAAGATTGGTACATACTATAATTTCCAAGC
>JAZSPO010000108.1:0-16177 GCA_045537505.1 Candidatus Nanosyncoccus sp. | reverse complement strand
CCTTGGAGTAATGCTAGTGGATTTATCCGGTGCTACGAAAGTAACATTGGTGGATTTGGTCGTTTTTATCCGATATTACTTTTTCAATCCTGCGTCGAGATAGCGTTTCACGTAGTCCCAACCCCAGTTATTGTCGAATCCACCTGTAATATAGTCGTTAAACTTGAAATATGGAAGGCCTTGGATGTACTTTGTCGAGCGGGAAGTATTTTCTTGGACTTTTGGCAATGAAAGATGATTTGTTACGCAGTTTTCAAAAGATTCTCCCAGACCAATTTTCTTTCCAATTTGTAGCCAATAATCTTCTGGTAGATCAGTGATCGGCTCAGCTGTTTTCGATACTCCGATGCCTTTTGAGTGATAATCTTCCCAAAGAGTTTGTATGATCGCGTAATAATAATCCCAGAATCTACCTTCATCTATGGCACAGAAAATTGCTTCTGCACTGTCGCGTGACATTTGAGGATGGTGTTCGCTATACTCGTAAAGAAAATCAGTTACCCTTACCTCGAATAAGATATCTTTTCCTTCGATGTAATCTTTCATGAACTCATCTTTGTTATTCATGATATTTCTAGAAAAAACAGTACAATATGGACAGGCAATATCTGTATACATGATGTAATAGTTCTTTGCATTGAGGCTTCCGAGGGTGGTTTCCTTATTCCAGACGCTTTCGGTGTGATCCACTGGTTTCGTGCTATTGATAATTAGCAAAATGATGAAAACTATTATCAGGGAACCGAGAATTCCCCATCTAATGATTGATTTTTTCGCATATTCAGTCATGATTTACCTGCTGATGTTTTTCCTTCCATTGCTTGTCTTTTATTATAACATATGCCTCTAGTCCGACTTTTTTGAGCGAGAAAAGAAGGATAATGATGGCGATGAGCGTTATAATTCCAGATAAAGTGCCAGCTATGGCATAGCTACTACCAGAGAAAAAGACCCCTAGAAGAGGAGTAATTAATGTCGTCCCACAAGTCGGACATCCTGTTCCGAGGAGGGCGAGTCCAGCGGCAATTCCAGCATTTTGGGCGACAACCGAGCGATCTTTTGTTCTGTTTTTCCAAATTATGATGATAAGCGAAATTAAAATAGCTTGTAAAAAGGAGATGGAAAAAGTCAGGATCCAGTCAGTAAATGATTTGCCGATACCGAAGTTTGCCAAGAAATTTTCGGATAAAATTTGTAATTTGCCAGATAGATCGGTGGAAAATAATAGACTAATTGGACCTAGTCCAGTAGAAAGTAGATTGAGCAAAGTTCCAAAAAAGAAAAAAACAGGAAAGAAAAGCAACCAGAATTTCACCTCACGAGTCATTAGGACGATGCCAATAAGAGCAAGCTTACAGTCATCCAGCCATTTTGAAAGTTTTCTGTTTAACGATTTGTTCGTTTTTTCCATAAGAGTTATTATAGCACAGAAATTTGGTCAAATTGAGTAACAATATTAAAAAATAAATTCCAAAAAAATCAATGGATTTTTGGAAACTACCTCTGTTTTGCTGTTGATAATAATAACATAAATATTCTAAAAAATCAATATTGACATTGGATTTGCTAATGCTAAAATAGAATTAGGAAATCGGATGAAGTTGAGAGCCATCTGATATCCGTGGAGTTTCTAGCTATCACTATCACCTAGAAACAAAAAAATGCACCTGTCTTGTTTAACAGCGTGCATTTTTTCTTTGTAAACGATTTTTGGTAGCCGAGACGGGACTTGAACCCGTATGAATTTCTTCATTCGATTTTAAGTCGAACGCGTATACCAATTCCGCCACTCGGCCAGAGTTGTTCATTATACTTTCTCTTGATAAACAGAGATACGCCCTTCTATTTTACCATAAAAAGTTGTATAATAATAGATATGAAGGAAAAAAATAACGATAAAAAGTTGCTTTTGGGACTGGACAAGGCACCAGAATTAAAAAAGTTGGAAATACGCCTAAAAAAGCAAGTTAATATCTTCGATATTTTGAGAATTTCTGAGGAAGAGATTAGACATAGTAACACGCTCGCTTGGTTGCTTGATGCGAATCAAAGTCATGGCCTAGGAGATTTTGTGATTCGTCGATTTTTTACCGAGGTGACTGGCAAACCAGGTAATAGAATTAATTACAAAAATTTTAGAATCTATCGAGAGTGGAAAAATATAGATTTGTTGCTGATTTATGAGAACCCAAATGGCAAAGATAAGTATATTATTTGTGTCGAAAATAAGGTGAATGCTGCAGAAAGCAAGCATCAGTTAACGAAATATCGCACCATTTTACAGAGTGAGTTCCCAGAAAAACAGGGTTGGAAACATTATTATCGATTTTTGACCATTGATGGACACGAGTCGAGCCAGCCAGAAATTTGGCAGTCACTGAGTTATGAGTTTTTCATGAATGTGATAAAAGATGCTCTATCTACTTATGAATTCTCTTTGAGTAGCAGTGCAGAGGGGATTATTAAGCAATATTTATCAATTATAGAAAGGAAAGTAAAAGGGATGGATAACGAAACAAAAGAATTGGTGGAGACGATTTACGCTAATCATAAAGATGCACTGCAGCTGATTATAAATAACATTGATAAAAGTTTGACTGGCAAGACGAGTGATGAAGTGATGAAATGGCTAGAGGATAATTTGCCAGATAATTTCTATATTGACGAAGAGAAAACGACTAAAAGTTATATTCGTATTCGTAGTCGTTTTATGGACAAATTATTCCCTGATTCGGAAAAAGTCGGAAGTTGTTGGGGAAATGATTCCAAATATTATTATGAAATTAGTTGTGGAAAAACTGGCAGGGCGACAGTGAAATTGGCGCTTTCTTTACCACAATTATCGGAGTCGGAAAAGAAAATTGTTGATAAAATGCGTAAGGAAGGCAATTCGCGTGGGCGTTCGACAAGTACTTATTCGTGTACAGTTGAAGTCTTTATCAAAGACAAACAATTTATTGACGAAGAAACGAAGGAATTCCTAGGCGCAGAGATGTTAGAAGAAGTATTTCAACAAAAAATCCCTACGTATGAGCGGGGGATAAAAATTGGATAAAAGCTTGCTTTTAATTTTCATGGAGGCGCCGAATAACTTGTTGTCAAGGCACCGAACATGGAAATGAAAATTTATTTTCAATTTCTATGGAGGCGCCGACCGGAATTGAACCGGTGTACAAGGTTTTGCAGACCTCTGCGTAACCACTCCGCCACAGCGCCACACATATATTATATTATATTATAAAATAACAAAAATGGTGCGAATGAAGAGACTCTAACTCTCGACCTCTTCCTTGGCAAGGAAGCGCTCTAAACAACTGAGCTACATTCGCATATCCACTTTAATTATATCAGACGAAGATTTATTTCGCAAGATACCACCCTATTTTTTGTTCATGAAATCTGTATAAGTGAGAAATTCATTACCATCGTTTTTTAAGTCTACAATTAGGTTCGTCAATCTTCTTTCTAATATTTTACCAGAATTGCGCTGAATATACCAGGGAACAATTGGATATTTTTTCAAATCTGTATATTCCCACGGATGAAAATATGTAGCAAAATACCCAGTCTTTTTCAGTGAGGATTTGGCGAGTTTTTTATAGAACCAGAATGGGAAATTATGCAGCGCTAGCCAAAAAGTAGGAATCCGAAAGCATGTCGCAACTGAAGTAGGAATTTCTGTAATCTTTGTAACAATGAAAGGTCTTCTCGGTGTTTTTAGGTTATTATATCTTCCTGGGATAAAAGAGGGATTGACGCTAGAGTCATAGAGATAACCGTTTTTTCTCAGTTTCTCGTAATCAATTTTCTGCATACGTGGTTGGCGCCAGCCGATGACTTTTCCTTTTCCGACTATTTTTTCTAAAATCTGTTTCGCTTCTACTATATCTGTTGGTTTTGGATTAAAATGATCGACGCCATGAGCTGCTATTTCATGTCCATCGTTTAGTATTTGTTCGACAGATGATGATTTCAGTGATGCAAAGTTTCCAGTTGTAAAAAAGGTCGCTTTTACGCCTGTTTTCTTCAGGATTTTGAGAATTTTCTGAAGACCCTCGTCTGATACTGCTATCCCTTTTTCCACAGAAAAGTTCTCGCCTTTTTCTCTCGGAAAGTCAAACTCTTCTATGTCGAAACTGAGCAGAACTTTTCCAGCCATTTAGACATCAATTCCTTTCGATTTTTTTATATCGATTAGATACAATGGTCGATTTTTCGCTTCTGTATGAATTTGTGAAATGTATAGAGAAGTAATTGATTGAGATATCAAAACTAAACCGACTAGAAATGCAATAAATACACACATTGCTACTGTACCACTCCAGTCCAAATGCATCGGATCACCCAAAATATACTGCTGGACTAGGATAAACAATCCTAGGAAAAAGGAAAAGATAGTAATAAATAGACCAATTCTTCCAAGAATAATTAATGGTGTCGCAGTCATCGAAACGAAGCTATCTGTAGCAAGTTTGCGTAATTTCTTCTTGTCGTATGTTCCTTTACCACTACTACGATTATTAATTTTAACTTTGATGTAATCTTGTGGATAACCGAGCCAATCGATGAGTCCACGCGTAATTCTATTATGTTCGGTAAATTTCTTGAAATGATTTGCTACTTCTCTATCAATTAATCTAAGATCTAATGCTCCTTCCACAATATTGCTTCCGAAAAGATGCATTAGCTTGTAGAATAATGAAGATCCGAGTCGATGTGAACCTTCATTGTGTGGGCGTACTGCAGTCACGATTTTCGATCCTTTTTCCCAGTGTTCCAGCATTTTTTCGATGGTTTCTGCCGGGTGCTGGTTGTCTCCGTCGATCATGACAATAGCCTCTCCAGTCGCATAGGAAATTCCTGCAGATAACGCTATTTCTTTGCCAAAATTTTTGGAAAAGGCAATTAATTTCGAGGAAACATTTTTTAGATGGAAAAGTTTGGTCGATTTCACTATTTCTACAGTACGATCAATGGAGCCATCATCTACTACGATTATTTCTACATCGTATTTTTTCTCAATGCGTTTTACGACTGGTAAGAGGTTTTTATCTAGAAAGCTTTCAATTCCACCTGCTTCATCAAAAGTAGGAATAATAATAGAAACTCTTTTCTTCACAATTATTATTATATCACGAAAAATGAGTATAATATTATTATGTGGTCGAAGAAAAGTAACAAAATCATTTCGTTCTTGTTATATTCTATTCCAGTTTTATTTTTCATTGTATCTTATTTTATAATTGTTACTTCTGGAGAGGATATTTGGCAAGGTGCAGCGAGTAATGTTGATATCATAAATGACTCATTGGCTGCATTTCGACATTCTGTGCGTTTAGCAGATATGTTTGCTTGGTCTGTGATAAATTTCTTTGATTATATTTATTCTTTTGGGCCAGATACAATTTTCCGAATTCTCGATGTCGTAATGGCTTTCTCTATTTATTATATGGCAACATATATTGTAATTCGTCGTCGCCCACGTCTAATACTAAAAGACGCTCTAGTTTTTTCGATGATCTTTCTACTAACTTTTTTGACTTCTAACGGACTAACATTATATGCAGGTTTTTCGAAAATACACAATTACTTGTTTATAACATTTTTCTTCTTTGCCTTTTCAATCTTTTATATAAAAGATTTATGGGGAGAAAAACTATCTAACTCGATTTGGTTTGCGCTATTTATGTGTATTCTCGGTTTCGTATTTGGTTTTGCTTCTAATGTTACAGCTATTGTATTTTTGTTCGCTTTGGTACTATTCGCATTTTATAAATACTTCAAATCTCGGAAAAATAGTAAAGAAAGAAAAGATTTCTGGCAAGGCATAAGAGCATTTCTGTCGTCATGGCGATTTGCTGGCGTGATTGGTATTCTTGCTTCCGTTGCACTAATGTATTTAGTAGGAAATGGGCTCGGAGATTATGAAACGTCTGAAGTCTATTATGTTGTCTTGGATTTTCTGCCTTTTTCTCATATTTGGGCAGATGTGCCGAGCGCTATTATTAGAATTATTAAACACAATGCTTATAATTTTGCCAGATTTTTAGGTCCGTTTTTCCTTGCTTCTATTCCAGTGTTGATTATTTCTTTCTTAGTAAAAAAGAAGAAAAAAATCAAATTTCCGACGCTTTCTAATCATGATAAAGATTATCTAGTCGCCTCATTACTATTCATTTTCATGCATATTTTCTCTCTTTCGCAAATTTATTACCCTACACGGCTTGTTCTACCAGCTTATATATATGCTTCCTCCATTTTCTTATGGTTGGTTATTTTGGTTATTCGTCCTTTATTTCATAATCGTCTTGCAAAAGAAAAAACGAAACAAGTGATTGGGATTATTTTGCTCATTATTAGTTTGACTCTTCTTCTTGCACGATCTTTCTTCGCCATTAGCTATGTCAAAAAAGCAATTCCGGTTTTTGAAAGAATTAAGAATTCATCAGAAGATGTATTATGTATTAGTCAGGAAGAAGTGAAATCCCCATGGTTAATATATATTCACTTAGGACAAGAAGAATATTTGGTAGATTGGGCAATGCCACAAAACATTTATAAAAAGACGATATATATTTGCGAGAATTAATGATTTCCAGAAATTTTGACAAGAGTAATTTCTGCCGCTTTCAGAAAATTCATTTGTTGGAAAATCTTCGGCGCACAATATTGTGCGCCAACCATACCAGAGTTCATTATTACGGTCGTTTTTCCGACTTTAAAGGATCCACGAACCCTACGTGGCAATGGAGTTTTATTTGGTGCGATAAGGCCGGAATTAAAATGAAACTTCTCGTATATCTCATCGACGCCTAGTGGGACGATCCCGCCATGCGTATGGCCGAAAGATACGACATCGAACCCCCCAAGATATTTTTCGATTTCCTGATTTTTTATATATGGAGCATGAGTCGCAAACCAATTAATTTTTTTGCCTGAAAACGGAGGAAACTCATATTTTGAGGTTTTTTCGGCAAAATCTTTTTTATTTTCTTTGAAAAAATTGTTTTTTAGGATACATTTTTCGTCTTGGAAAGCACCGAATATTCTAATATTTGGTAATTCCAGCCATTCGTCAAATAATATTTTTACGCCTGTTTTCTCGCACAGTTCTTTCCATTTTGGCAAAGCAAATTGACTCATCGATTTCGCAGGATTGGTCGGTGTAATAAAATCATGTGAGCCGAGAACCAGAGCTGTCGGCGCATAGCTTGTACATAGGGAAAAAGTCTGGATTACCTTTTTTACGGATTCAGCTTTTTTTAGCTCAACTGGACTATCAATAATATCTCCCTGCAAGATAATTACATCTGGTTTTGTTGTTTCGAAAGAGGTACGAAGGAAATTTATTTGTTTTTCTGAGACGATAGGACTAATATGAAAATCACCAGTAACGGCTACTTTTACTTGCGGTAAGTCGCGTTCTATTTTTACCTGGCATACTCTTGTTTTTAGAACATTAGGCTCATGTAAATTCATTGTTTTATTATATCATTTTTGCTATAATAGTATTATCTAAATGAGTGTGGAGCTCTTTTGGATGCAAAACTAATAAAAGGAGGAAAAATGAGCACAGGAGCAATTATCGCTATTGTTGTCGGCGCCATTGTTTTAATTGTTATTTTATTTATCTGGAGATCTTACAACAGTCTCGTTCGTATGGACGAAAGAGTAAATGAGGCATGGTCTGATATTACCGTCCAGCTAAAGCGACGTTCGGATTTGATTCCAAATCTTGTCGAGACTGTAAAAGGATATACCAAGCATGAAAAAGAAGCTATACAGGCAGTTTCGGATGCGCGTGCAAAAATGATGGGTGCTCGCTCCGTGAAAGATACAGCTGAAGCAGATAAATCTTTTATGGGCGCGCTTTCCAGAATCATGGCAGTTTCAGAAGCATATCCAGAGCTAAAAGCAGACAAGAATTTCCAGCAATTATCATCTGAATTGTCTGATACAGAAGATAAGATCCAAGCGGCTCGTAGATATTACAATGCTGGAGCAAAGGAACTCAATACGAAGATCAAGGTTTTTCCAGTTAATTTATTCCATGGATTTGGTTTCAAAAAGCGTGAATATTACGAAGTTGCAGAAGACGAAAAAGCAAAAATCCAAAATGTTCCAGAAGTGAAATTCTAATTCTTAGATTGGACAGACGCTTATGATGCAGAAGCAAATTACCGCCAACAAAAGGAACACTGTTTTTATTATCATGTTCTTTGTTATTTTAATCAGTTTAGTTGGTGGTATATTTGCTTATTTTTATAATGATATTTGGATTGAAGTATATATTTTTGGGATTGCGCTAATATACGCTATTTTTCAGTATTTTGCTGCAAGTTCAATTGCTGTAGCTATGACTGGAGCTCATGAAATCCAAAAAAAAGACAATCCGAAATTATACAATGCAGTAGAGAATCTTACGATTACTGCTGGGTTACCGATGCCGAAGGTTTATGTGATTGATGATCCAGCACCAAATGCTTTCGCTACTGGTCGTGATCCAAAGCATGCTATTGTTGCGGCGACGACAGGACTATTGGATATTATGGATAAAAGTGAGTTAGAGGCCGTAATGGCACATGAGCTCTCGCATGTCAAAAATTATGACATTAGAGTGTCGATGATTACTTTTGGATTAGTTTGTTTAGTCGGCTTTATATCCGACCTAGGAATTAGAATGTTGTATCTAAACGATAGAGACGATGATCGTAGTCCAGTCGGTGCGATTATTATCCTAATCACAGCTATTTTTGCACCACTTGTAGCTTCATTAGCGCAGTTTGCTATTTCAAGAGAACGAGAATATCTTGCCGATGCTTCGGCAGTTAATATAACTCATTATCCAGAAGGAATGATAAATGCACTAAAAAAACTTGATACCCATTCTCGTCCTATGAAAAGGCAGAATTCTGCAACTGAAGCGCTTTATATCAATAATCCATTAAAGAAAGGGAAAATTTCGAATTTATTCAGTACTCATCCCCCAATTGAAAAACGGATCGAAAGATTAGAAAATGGCAAAAAAACTTTCTAAAAAAGCAAAAAACAATTCTAGTAATGAACAAAAAGTCCAGAAGAAAAAGTGGCACCATTCTTTTAGACGTTCTTACCGCGAGGATTACCAGCGACCTTTTGATGGTCCTGGTCTCTTATCGCACGCTATTATTTCTTTCCAGACAGTTTTTAGGAATTGGAAATTATTTTTGCCACTGATTTTGATAATGACAGTTCTGAACGTGGCATTGGTTGGTTTGATGAACGAGGATACTTATGTTCAGTTTCAGGACGCACTTGATGAAACGTCTTCTTCCTTGCAGTCGGGGAAAGAATTAGGAACATTTGCTCGCTCTGGCCTTCTTCTGATTTCGACAATTACTACAGGCGGTCTTTCGCAGGGTATGACTGATATGCAAAGAGTTTTCGCTGTAATATTATTACTCATTATTTGGTTGGTGACGATTTATATTCTTCGGCATACTTTGGCGAAACAGAAAATAAAACTAAGAGATGCACTCTATAATGCACTTTCCCCATTTATTTCGACGCTCATTGTCTTGATTATTATTTTGATCCAGGCGATTCCAATTATGATAGTAGTTGTTACTTATTCTGCTGCAGTCCAGACGAATTTCCTCGCTACTCCATTTTATGCTCTGGTTTACTTTATTTTTGCATCGCTTTTAATTCTTCTTTCAGTCTACTTAATCTCTAGTTCACTCATAGCATTGGTCGCTGTTTCTGCTCCAGGTCTGTATCCTCTAGTAGCAATTCGTACAGCATCAGAATTATTGGCTGGCCGTCGAATAAAATTAATTATCAGAATAATTTATCTACTCTTTGTCATGGTGGTTCTATGGGCTATCATTATGACGCCGCTGATTGCATTAGATCTTTGGCTCAAGAGTTTCGTGACCTGGCTTGCGGGTATTCCATTTGTCTCTTTGGAACTTCTTTTGATGACTTGTTTTTCTGCTATTTATTGCACGACTTATTTGTATTTGTATTATAGGAGACTATTAGATTATGACGACAATTAGTCATGAGGAAGCAGAGAAAAGAATCCAAAAACTGCGTGATGTAATAAATGACTATCGTTATCATTATCATGTACTTGATGAATCTACTATGTCAGAAGCAGCGGCAGATTCTCTGAAACATGAATTAACGCAACTAGAAACTCAGTTCCCAGATTTAATCACACCAGACTCTCCTTCCCAGAGAGTCGCTGGTAAGCCTCTTGATAAATTCAAGAAAATTACCCATGGAAAAAGAATGATATCATTGGCGGATGTTTTCTCGGAAGAAGAAATAAAAGACTGGCTTTCTAGAAATGAAAAACTAATGACGGCAAAAGAGGTCCAAGAGTTAGAATTTTTCACCGATATCAAGATGGATGGATTGGCTTGTGCTTTGCATTATGAAAACGGAATCCTCATTCAAGCAGTCACACGAGGCGATGGCCTGGTTGGAGAAGACGTGACAATGAATGTTAGGACTATAGAAAATGTGCCTTTGAAATTGCGAGAAATCGCCCCAGATTTTTTGGAAAAAGAAGCGATTAGAACAAAAGAAAATTTTGACGGACACGTCGAAGTGCGAGGTGAGATCGTAATTTTCAAAGAGGATTTCAAAAAGCTAAATGACTTCCAGGAAAAAAATGGCGAGAAACCATTTGCGAACCCACGTAATTTAGCAGCAGGTAGTATTCGTCAGCTAGATCCGAAAATAGCTAGTGCCAGACCATTGAAATTTATGGCCTATGATTTAGTCTCGCCAGATTTGCCAACTCATGCGGATGCTTATAAAGTTTTGAGACAATTAGGTTTCCAGACATCAAGGCAGGAAAAAGTCTACGACGCTCTAAAAGGGGTCTTCGAAGAAATAAAGCATTTGGGAGAGACGAGAGAGGGTCTCGTTTTCAACACGGATGGGATGGTAATTAAAATCAATAATCGTCGTATTTATGATAAGCTTGGCATTGTTGGAAAAACTCCTCGGGCAGCAGTTGCATTCAAGTTCCCAGCAGAGGAATCTACGACCAAGGTTCGTGACATCGTTATTTCGATTGGCCGTACTGGGGCAGCTACGCCAGTAGCGATTTTGGATCCAGTTGTCGTGGCAGGAAGTACAGTTACGCATGCATCGCTCCACAATGCTGATGAGATAGCTCGTCTCGATGTCAGAGTCGGAGATACTGTGATTGTGTATAAAGCCGGTGATATCATCCCACAAATCAAAGAAGTTCTCGTTTCTCTTCGTCCAGAATCGACGAAAGCATTTAATTACGAACAGGCTCTTCATGAACAATACCCCGAATTAGAATTCGAGCGTCCTGCTGGGGAGGTTGTATATCGAGTCAAAGGAGAGACCTCAGATTTAATTCTTAAGCGTGCACTGGAATATTATGCTAGTAAGCCGGCATTGAATATCGAAGGTCTAGGAGAAAAAAATGTTGTGGCTTTAGTAGATAGTAAGCTAGTCAAATCGCTAGCAGACTTATATCGTTTGGATGAGAAACAAGTATCTCAGCTTGATAGATTTGCTGATCTTTCAGCACATAATCTCGTGGAGGCGATTCAGGCTTCGAAAACAGCACCTTTGCCGAAGTTTATTACTGCACTAGGCATTCGCCATGTGGGAGCACAAACTGCCAATAGCCTCGTAAAAAAGTTTCATTCTATCGATGAGCTAAAAAATGCTACTGAAGAAGATTTATTACAGATTTCTGATATTGGGAAAATTGTCGCAGAGTCGATTTTGGCCTATTTCGCAGATGAAGATAATATAAAAATGCTCGAGGAAATGAAAAGCCTGGGGGTGAATCCGACATACGAAGATAATTCGAAAAAACCATTGAGTGGGAGAAGTTACATCATTTCTGGAACGTTGTCTGGCTATGGTAGAGAAGAGGCAGAAGATTTGTTGCGAAACCTTGGTGCAGAAGTAACAAGCTCTGTCACGAAAACGACGACTGCTCTGATTGTCGGAGAAAAACCAGGTCATGGAAAAACCAGCAAAGCCGAAAAACTAGGTATTCCAATTATCGACGAAACAGAGTTTCTGAAATTAGTTAATGAGTAAGATCCTTGAAAGGTCTCGCGATACCGAGGCGAGAGTTTTCTTCTGCTATGCGCATGAGCTCATTATATTTAGCTATTCTCTCGGAGCGAGAAAGCGAACCAGTTTTGATTTGGCCAGCACCAAGTCCTACTGCGAGATGGGCAATTGAGGTGTCTTCTGTTTCTCCAGAACGATGTGAAATAATCGTATTATAATGTGCTTTTTTCGCTGTCAAAACAGCCTCGATTGTCTCCGAAAGTGTTCCAATTTGGTTCGGTTTGATCAGGATGGCATTGCCTACTTTTTCTTTGATGCCTCTTTTCAGAAGTATCGTATTTGTCACGAAGAGATCATCGCCGACTAATTGACAACGATCGCCGAGTCGTTTCGTTAGATCTTTCCATCCATCCCAATCATCTTCGGATAGACCATCTTCGATGGAAACGACCGGATAATTATCAAGAATCCAAGTATACCAATTTATTAGATCGTCGGATGATTTCCAGTCTCCATTCGTTTTCAGCTCGTAATGATCTTCGTTATGGAATTCCGACGAAGCAATATCCATACCAATACAAACTTCTTTTCCAGGGATGAATCCTGCTCGCTCGATTGCGAGCTTAATACATTCGAGTGGTTCATTGTCTCCCTCACGCACATTTGGGGCATATCCACCTTCGTCTCCGACAGTTGTGGGGTAGCCACGCTCTTTTAATACGTCTTTTAGAGCGTGAAAAATGGTCGCACCGTACTGTATGGCCTCGTTAATCGAAATCGCACCGACTGGAATGATCATGTATTCCTGGAAATCTGTACTCCAATCAGCATGTGCTCCACCATTCATGACGTTCATCATCGGAAGTGGCAAGCTCATTTCGTTCGTCGTACCTGCCAGCTCAGCAATATATTCATAGAATTTCATTTTCTTTGCTTCGGCGACAGCTTTTGCCGTAGCGAGAGAAACAGAAAGAATTGCATTAGCACCAAGTTTCGATTTATTGTCTGTGCCATCCAAGTCTAGCATTAGCTGGTCGACAGTTTTTTGGTCGGCAGAATTTCCAACCAAAACGTCTCGAATTTTGGAGTTGACATTCCAAACAGCTTTTAGTACACTTTTTCCATTGTAATACTTTTCATCACCATCTCTTAGCTCGAGTGCTTCATTTGACCCAGTAGAAGCTCCAGATGGGACTGCGGCACGTCCAACATGGCCAGTACTAAGAGTGACATCAGCTTCTATGGTCGGATTGCCACGACTATCTAAAATTTGTCTTGCTTTTATATCAGAGATTGTAATTTTATTCATGTCATTATTATAACACTTATACTATAATAAAGATATGGAAAATGATAATGCTACGAAAGATCAAGGAAAAATAGAAAAAGGGCCAGCTCCAGCTGCATCGGTTGTTGAGCCAGCTCCGGAATCAACCCCAGTCGAACCAGTTGCTGAGCCGACTCCAGCAGTCGCGAGTGTAATTGAGTCGCCCAGCGTAGTAGATCCGACTCCGATTTTAGATAATTCGGACGAGCCGAAAACGCCAAAGAAATTGCCTCTGATTATCGCAGCTGCCGTGGCTGTAGTCCTGTTAATTGGCGGAATTGTTGGTGCGATAGCATTTTTCTCCTGGAAAAATTCGCCAGAAACTATAGCACTTGATGCCATTTCCAATCTTGCCAAAGAGAAGGCAGTTTCCATGAATGGTAAAATAAAAATCAATTTCGAAAAACCTGACATTTATTATAATTCTCTCACAGATTTACCTATAAATAATTCATCCGACACTGACGATGATCTTGATGATGAAGACTCTGATGATGAAACATATATTTCTATCGTTGCTCCAAGCCCAGTTGCTACGTACCCAGAATCTATAGAAATTTCTCTAAAAAACAATTCAGATTCTAATGCTAATATTGAAACGACGGCAGAAGTAGAAATAAAAATGACAGATGACCAGACTGAAAAGTTTTCTGTTGACTTCATCTATGTTCCAGATGGGACAATTTATCTAAAATCATCCCAGTTGCTGGATTACCTTAATGATTATTTTGCCGCTTCCATAAAAGATTCCAAGAAGAATAGCTGGTGGAAAATATCGCAATCTGATATCGTAGACTCTCTGTCATCGTTCCTCGGCGTCTTTGCTGGCATACTTGGCGACACAATTTCTTGTTCGACAAACATGGTTAATAATTTAGCAGGAAACACTGGCGAACTTGTAGACTTGTACTCTAAAAATAATTTCGCGAAATTCAAGGAGCAATCGAAAAATTCATATCTTGTCGAGTTTGATACGAATAAGATGGCCAGTTTCTTCAATGGACTAAATGATACTTCGTTCGTCAAGAAATATAGTAGCTGCCTAGAAGGAATAAAAGATAATTACGAATATGGTGATAGTATCGAGATTAGCTTCTTGCCAAGTACAGAAAAGGTTACTGCTGACGACTTTAATAATTTACCTTCGCAACTGCGAGTCGAAACGAATGACAAACGCCAAATGACGAGGATGAGTTTCAGTGGTGACGTTACAGATGATCTGAACGTCATGAATGGGTTTGATTACAGTGTAGATGTCTCATTTGCTTATCCTGGAAATATTAATATTGATATTCCAAGTGATGCGAACTCTTTGACTGATGTCATCTTTGGGATTTTCCAGAATCTATTCATGTCTTCATATACCTGGACGTCAGTTTCAGAATAATATCTCGACTTTTCCATAAAATATGTTATAATATAACTGATGACAGATGCCTTGAAAGCAAAACTAAAGACTTTACCGACTTCTCCGGGAGTATATTTTCATAAAAATAAAAATGGGGATATTATTTACGTTGGGAAAGCGGCAGTTCTGAAAAATCGGGTTCGTCAGTATTTCCAAAATACAGAGAAGGATCCGAAAACTACGGCACTTGTATCGGAAATATATGATACGGATTGGATTGTTGTCGATACGGAAATGGATGCACTCTTTTTGGAATCGGAAATGATAAAAAGGTACATGCCGAAATGGAATATTTTGCTTCGTGACGACAAGACAGTGTCTTATGTCAGAATTGATATGAAATCCGAGGTGCCTTTCGTTTCTATTACGCGGCAGCCTCAGGACGATAAAGCTACATACATCGGTCCTTTTTATGCTAAAACTACTATTGCAACAGCATTGAGGATTTTGCGAAAAGTATTTCCATATTATGATAAACCGTACAATGGTAAAAAATCGTTGAACACTGATTTGGGCCTGACTCCGGGAATAGAAATAGGAAAAACGACACCGAAGGATTATAAAAAGAATTTGAAGAAACTGATTCGTTATTTAGAAGGCGATAGACAGATTCTGCTCAAGGAACTGGAAAAAGACATGAAACGTGCAGCTGCAAGAGGAGAATATGAGGAAGCGGCGAAACTCAGAAATCAACTCTTTGGCCTGAAAGGGCTAAAAAAGAAAATTGTTTTTTCAAACAAGGAATTTCTCGATATTTCTTCTGATTTTGCTCTCAGACAACTGCAAAAATTATTGAATCTAAAAAACCCACCACGCAGAATCGAGGGTTATGATATTTCGCACGAACAAGGGACGAACGTGGTTGCTAGTATGGTAGTTTTCGCCAATGGGGTATCGGATCGTTCGGAATATCGCAAGTTTAAGTTGCGACATCAGAGAAACGATGATACGGCAAATATGAAAGAGGTAATAGAGCGACGTCTGAAGCACCAGGAGTGGGATTATCCAGATTTAATAATTCTCGATGGTGCAGAAGGGCAAGTAAACGCTGTGATTGATTTACTAAAAGATAAAAAAATTCCAATTATCGGTAGAGATAAATCTGGGGATCATACAAGGAATGCAAAAGTAGTCATTGTGATACCAGACGAATCGGAAGAAAATAGTTTCAAAAGAATGATATTATCACCCAATTCGCATATCGCGAAACTAATCGCCAGGATAGACGAAGAATCTCATCGTTTCGCCATTACTTATCATAGACTATTAAAAAGTAAAAATATGCTAAAATAGAGTTCATGATTAAGCGTCAGTTGTTCGACTTCGCATTGAGATGGGTTTTTTCATCTTTTGGTTTGTGGATTTCTATTACCCTTTTCGCA
>JAZSPO010000082.1:0-2637 GCA_045537505.1 Candidatus Nanosyncoccus sp. | reverse complement strand
TGAACTCGTAGATGCAAACGAACCAGTAGGTGTAATTGCTGCTCAATCTCTTGGTGAGCCAGGTACGCAGCTTACTCTTGATACCAAACACGGTTCTGGTGTGGCAGGTTCTGGTGCTATCGCAAGAGGTCTTCCTCGTGTCGAGGAGCTTCTTGAAGCACGTTCTCCAAAAGGTCAAGCTTGGGTTTCTCCAATTGAAGGTGTTGTTGAAATTGCTGAAGATGGGAATCATTATATTATCACGATTACTCCTGATTCTGGCGAAACAACTAAAATTGAACTCGATGGAAGAAAAGCAAAAGTCAAAGATGGTGCAACGGTCAAAACTGGCGACGTGATTGCTTCCAAGAGACTAGGCAAGGATCCAGTTACTGCTCCGTTCGATGGTAATGCACAACTTGTGGATGGTGTAATTATCATTGTCGCGAATGCAGGATCTCCTGTCAAAATTGAAATTCCAGGCGATGCAGAGTTGGCAGTGAAAAATGGTCAATCTGTAGAACAAGGTGATCGTTTGACAGCTGGTTCTCTGAATTTGCAAGACCTTTTGAAATATAAAGGCAAAGAAGAGACAGAAAGATATATCATGAATGATGTCTTAGCTGTTTATGCTGCTCAGGGTCATGAGATTTCTGCAAAGCACCTCGAGATTATCGTGCGACAGATGTTCTCCAGGGTATCTATTGATGAATCTGGTGATTCGAACTTCGTAGTCGGTGATATTGTTTCCCAGGCTGCAGTCGAAAACGAGAATGCTAGAATTGTTGCAGAAGGCAAGGAGCCAGCGAAGTATACTCATCTTCTGCTTGGTATCACCAAAGTGTCTATTTGGTCTGATTCCTTCCTCTCTGCTGCTTCCTTCCAAGATACTACTCGTGTCTTGATTAATTCTGCAATTTCTGGAAGAGTCGATCATCTCCATGGTCTAAAAGAGAACGTGATCATTGGACGAAAGATCCCTGTTGGTACTGGTGTTGTTCCAATCGAAGAAGAAGAAAATAACGAGCCGACAGAAGAAGACATCGCAGAAGTCTAAATAAAAATAAAAAACAAAGCCCACCTCCATGGTGGGTTTTTTGATTTTTGATGTTTTTTGATTTTTTGATTTTTTGATATCAAAAATATTTTCAATAATTACACTTGTAAAAAAAATAGAGGTATGTTAAAATATTGTTAGATTACTAGACGCAAGGTGTAAGTCTTCGGTTTTGCATTAACGAAGATACTGCCCATAAGTCTAGTTTCTATAATGCAAAATATATTATAAATAAGGGAAAGGAACAGAGATGCAAGTCATCCTCGGCACCAAAGTTGGTATGACCCAGATCATCGGTGAAGATGGTATTGTTACTCCTGTGACAATCATCCAAGCCGGACCAGCTACTGTGACTCAGATAAAAACTATCGAATCCGATGGTTATAATGCAGTTCAGCTTGGGTTTGGTCAGGGTAAGAATCTGAGCAAGTCGGTTTCTGGCCATCTTAAAAAGGCTGGAGAAAATCTTTCACCAAAAGTCCTTAAGGAGTTTAGGACGGCAGGTGAGCCTGATGTTAAGACAGGTGATATCTTGACGGTTGAACAGTTTAATCTTGGAGACAAGGTTACAGTTTCCGGTATTTCCAAAGGAAAAGGATATGCAGGTACTGTTAAACGCTGGAATTTCAACGAATCCCGTAATACCCACGGTTTCAAGGGAAATATTCGTAGAGTTGGCTCTATTGGCTCTATGTATCCGCAAAAGGTATTTAAAGGCAAAAAAATGCCTGGTCGTATGGGACACGATCAAGTAACAGTAAAAAATCTAGAAGTTGCCTACATTGACAAAGAAAGCAATGTAATCGGCCTCAAGGGAGCTGTCCCTGGTCCGAAAAAAGGCATCGTAACGATAGAGGGAAAGGAGTAATATGGCTACACTTAATAAAGACATCTTCGGTCTCTCTGTTGAGAATCATGAGCTGGTAAAATTAGCTTATGACGCTTATCTGGCAAATTCTCGCTCTTCTCACGCCAAAACACTAAAACGTGGAGAAGTACGTGGTGGTGGCAAGAAACCATGGAAGCAAAAAGGAACTGGTCGTGCACGATTCGGTTCTACACGAAACCCAATTTGGCGACATGGTGGCGTCGCATTCGGTCGCACAGGAGAGGAAAACTTTACAAAGAGACTTTCTCGCGAATCGAAGAAAGTTGCCATTAGACAGGCTCTTTCTCTTAAAAATGCTAAAAAAGCAATTATCATTGCTGAAAAACCATTGAAGCAAACAGGTAAAACAAAAGATGCAAGTAAATATCTTGCTGATTTGAAACTTGAAAAGAAAAATGTTCTTGTAGTTGCACATGAAAAAACTCTTGAACTAATTAGAATGACGAATAATCTTCCAAATTTGAAGCTTGTTCGTGCAACTTATCTAAATGTTTTTGACATCATGAATGCTGATGCAATTGTTGTCAGTCCAGAGGCATTGAAAGATCTTGATGCTTGGTTGATCGGAAAGGAGGAAGCATAATGGAAGCTATTTATCCACGAGCTACAGAAAAATCCTATCGCGAACAGGCAAAAAGGACATATATGTTCGTTATCCCTGATAAAATGTCAAAACAGGATGTTTCAAAAGCTGTCAAAGAGCAATTTGATG
>JAZSPO010000043.1:0-2143 GCA_045537505.1 Candidatus Nanosyncoccus sp. | reverse complement strand
ATTCATCCTGAGCCAGGATCAAACTCTCCATTAAAGATCCTTATGTGGATTCCTGTCGCATTTCTTCCTCTTGGAAGACTGCCGGCGTCCCAGATCAAAAATCTTAAGTTCAAAAACTCAATAAAAAACTGACGATGATTATTGTATAACAATAAATTGCACAACTAAGTTGTTAAAAATCACTAAACAACTTTAATTCAACAAATAAGCGTCTCGCAGTTGTTAGACTAATTCTTATCCTACACCACTTCGCTGTTGAAGTCAAGACTTTTTTTAAAAAATCTTTCAGATAAACTTGCCGCCAGCCAACCAAAAAGCAAGACAGCCAAAGAAGATACCGATAATTGCTCCGACTATGACCTGCGGAATAGTGTGTCCTTCTACGATTTTCTGTGGCTTCGTTAGGGGATTTCCATCGCTCTCTGCAATTTCGTTTAGCAGTTTTCCATGTTCGCCGACTGCATATCTCACATTGACAGCATCATAGACAAAAATAATCGTCGTACAAACAGCTAAGGCAAAAACCGGCTGATCAAAGCCGTATAAAAGGCCAATTGCGGTCGTCAAACCGGTAAAACTCGCTGTATGCCCAGATGGCATTCCACCTGATTTACCCATAAAATATACTATTTCCGAGAATTTTAATGGTTTTCTCTTCTCTATTAAACCAGTCAGTAGTTTAATGAATTGTGCAACAAACCAGCCTGCAAGGAATGCTCCAAAAACATAAAAAATCTTCGTGTCCATAAGCACATTATAGCATAAAAATCGTAGCAAACCGAAGTTCGCTACGATCAGAAATTATGTTTTTCAGGTGCTTCTACTCGAAATAAGTCCTACTTTTTTCTCTCCTCTCTTTCAGTTAATTTTCTTTCGCCAAAGAATAAGAACCACCAGCCAACCATTGCCATCGCCAGGCCTGATGCGATTAACACTGGAGCCAACCAATCTAGTCCAGATTCTTTGTCCAAGACAGGTGTTTCGACTTCTTCTTTCGAGTCGTGATTCATTTGCTCGTCAATTTGCTCTTTTTCATCTGTATTCGATGTATCTGATGTAACTACAGTATCTGTACTACTATCTTCGCTTTTTATTCCTTCACTATTTGTTCCGTCGTTATTCGTGCTAGTGCTTCTTCTACCAATGCCAGCCACAACATTATAGTTCATTGCACTCCCATTAGTACTTATCTGGCTATTTTCGTAGTTATCCGTATTTTCATAACTGCTGTTGTTAGACTCATCTCCAGTACTGCTCACAGTATCTATACCATCCTTATTCCCTATACTATCCGTGTTGCCCATATTACCTGTTTCATCAGTGTTGTCATCTGTTCCGCCAGTGGTGTCATCTGTTCCGCCAGTAGTATCATCGCCAGAGTTCGAATCATCTCGGTACCATTCTGGACCCCAGTCTCCAGGTTCAGCTCGCCAATTCAGTGTCTCTGCCGTGAGAATCGCATCTTCCTCTGCCGGTATTTCTACCCTTTCTCCACTCTGTGTATAAGGCTGGTACTGGACCGCTCCTTCCCCAATTTTCTCTGCTCTACACTCTGTAGCTACACCACTCAGGAAAACAGATGACTTTACACATCTGTTGTAATCTACTCTATACATCAGAGTATATCCATCATTCGTTACAATTTTATATTCCAAGCGCCCAGATGTATTGTTTTTTAATGCAGAATTGCGCATTTCACCCGTTTTCCCCTTAAAATATGCTCCATAGAACATCTCGTATCCGAAATTATTGAAAATAGTCGTGTTCTCATCTGATAATTGCGATCCATTCCACCAATAAAACTGGTAGTCTGTCATCGGGCCAAATTGTATCATAATCATCATAGCGGCGTATGGATACTTTCCATTTTCTAGAGGGTCAGCATCATATTTCATCTCAAGATAGCCACTATTTGGAATAATTATAGATGGATAATAGATTAAATCCTGATTAACAGGATAAGTCGGTGGTGCTGCAAACGCCGGCTCCAAACTAAAAATGTTTAATATCACCCCTGTTATTATAAAGCAAACACTCTTTAATATGTTTCTTTGCCTATTTTGCTTACGCATAAAAACTCCAATTTTTAATTATTATTTGTAAAAAATCGTAGCAAAATAATCTACATCAAAAAAGCATAAGC
>JAZSPO010000125.1:0-8077 GCA_045537505.1 Candidatus Nanosyncoccus sp. | reverse complement strand
AACCAGAAATATCAAGAACTCACTTCTTGTAGCAACTGTACTGATTATCAGGCACGTTCAGTCAACGTCAGAGTTCGAAGAACAGATGGAAAAATCGAATTTGTCCATACGCTAAACGGGACAGCTATTTCCCTTGCGCGTGCCTTAGTAGCCGTTCTAGAAAATTATGCAACCGAAGACGGAAAGTTGAAAGTTCCAGAAGTATTACGACCGTATTTGGATGGTAGAGAAGAATTATAATTTTTTCTAGTTAAAAGCCTTCTGTTATCTTGAAGATAGGTGAAAATTTTAGTATAATAAAGGAAAGGAGTGTTATGATTGAAAAAATCGAAATTACAGGGAATAAATTCAAGGTGGAGGAGAGTTTCCGAAAGTATGCCCACAAGAGAATTGGCAAACTAGACCGATATCTTCCTCGTGGTAGCAAAAAAGATGTCATCGCAAAAATTGTTGTTACAGAAATAGATAAGGCTCACGGTAATAAATACGAAATTTCTGCCGCTATGGAGATTCCAGGTGGTAAAGTTCTCGCGGCAAAAGATGAATCATCTAATGTCTTTGCTGGTATCGATATCATTGAAGCAAAATTGATGGGTCAAATTCGTCGTTTCAAATTAGAAAGCACTCCACATCTTCGTAAAAACCGTATAAAATCCATATTTAAGCGAGGCTAAAATGGCAAAAGAGAAAAAACCGACCGACAAACTGGCAGACAAGACAGCGACTGAGAAGTTTCTTCAGGGAATTTTTGGTGATGCACAGAAAAAGATCCTTCGTCGTTACTATCGCCGTGTACTCGAAATCAACAAGTTAGAGCCAAAATACCAGGCGATGAAAGACAAAGAGCTATCTGAACAAACTACAGAGCTGTAAAGTCGTCTAGAAAAATTAATAAAAAAAGAACAGGGAAAAATCGCACTAGCGAAGACCAAAAAAGCAAAAAAACAGGATAAAAAATCTAATCATGACAAATCTACTTCCGAAAAAGAAAAAGACAATATCGCGTTAGAAAAATCACTTGATGTAATCCTCCCAGACGCTTTCGCACTCGTACGAGAAGCGACCAATCGTATGCTTGGGATGCGTCATTTCGACGTCCAGATGATTGGTGGTATAGCTCTCCACGAAGGCAATGTTGCTGAAATGAAAACCGGCGAAGGAAAGACTCTGGTAGCTCTTCTTCCAGCTTATTTGAATGCCCTTTCTGGTCGTGGCGTCCATGTTATTACAGTGAATGATTACCTCGCACAACGCGATGCAGGTTGGAATGGCCCAGTCTATGATTTTCTTGGGCTGTCTGTAGGCGTTATTATCAACCAGGCATCTTTCATTTACGATTCCGAATATGAAAATGAAGAACATGAAGACGAACGTTTCCGTCATCTAAAACCATGCACCAGAAAAGAAGCCTATAATGCTGATGTCACCTATGGCACGAACAATGAATTCGGATTCGATTATCTACGCGACAATATGGTCAACGAGGTGAAATTCTTGCGTCAACGAGAACTTAACTATGCTATAGTCGACGAGGTAGATTCTATTCTAATCGATGAAGCTCGCACTCCTCTCATTATTTCTGCTCCAGCTGGAGATAATCCAGAGGCATATTACCAGTTTGCAAAAATTGCGGACAAGCTTACACCTGATGATTATGTACTAGACGAAAAACATCGTTCCGTCACATTAACTGATGCTGGAGTGGACAAAGTCCAGAAAATCCTCGGTATCGAAAACTTGTACTCCGTAGAAAATACTCGTTTGGTTTACCATATGGACCAAGCATTGAGGGCACAAGTCGTTTTCAAACGCGACAAGGATTATGTTGTAACGAACTCTGGAGAAGTAATAATCGTAGATGAGCATACTGGCCGCCTCATGCAAGGTCGTCGTTACAACGAAGGATTACACCAAGCCATCGAAGCAAAAGAAGGTGTTCAGGTTCGTGAGGAATCGATGACTCTTGCAACTATCTCTTTCCAGAATTTCTTCCGTCTCTATCGAAAATTATCTGGTATGACTGGTACTGCATTTACAGAAGCAGAAGAGTTCCAGCAGATTTATGCTTTGGACGTGATCCAAATTCCACCAAACAAGCCGATCAAACGTATCGACAAAGATGATCTGATTTATCGAACTGAGGCTGGAAAATTACGTGCGATTGTGCGTGAAGTCGAAAAATACCACGAAAAAGGACAGCCAGTACTAATCGGATCAGCTAGTATCGTGAAGAATGAATTAATTGCAAAATATCTCGACGAAGCAAAAATTCCTTATGAAATCCTAAACGCCAAAAACAACGAGCGCGAAGCTGCAATTATCGAAAAGGCAGGCGAAAAAGGAGCTGTGACACTGGCAACCAATATGGCTGGTCGTGGTACTGATATCAAATTATCGGACGAAGTCAAAGGGCTCGGCGGCTTGGTCGTAATTGGCTCAGAAAGACATGATTCTCGTCGCGTCGATAACCAGCTTCGTGGTCGTGGTGGACGCCAGGGAGACCCAGGTACGACCCAGTTCTTTGTTTCCTGCGAAGATGATCTCATGCGAATTTTCCAAGGCGATCGCATTGCCGTCTTAATGTCTCGTCTAGGAGTAGATGAAGATACTCCAATCCAGACCCGTTCCGTCACAAAAACATTGGAAAATGCCCAAAAGAGAATCGAAGGATTCAACTTCGATTCCCGTAAAAACGTCGTTCAATATGATAACGTCATCAACCGCCATCGTCGAGTAGTTTATACGATGCGACGCAAGATTCTCGAAGGGGAAAATATTGAAACAGAAATCAATAGATTGATAAAAGATGCCTGTGAAGATTTGACTCAGTTTAGCTCTCGTGTTAACAAAAATTTCAAGAAAGATTTCCTCAAAGTTTTCAAGATTGATGAAGATGTAGTCGAAGAAATTGGCCTAAAACGCAAAGAAAAAGATCGAGCGAAATTAGCAATTACTGTAGTCAAAGAACAATATGCTGACAAAGAAGCAGAATTCGGTTCCGACGTCATGCGCAAAATCGAGCGTGAGATATATCTAAAGGTACTCGATGCATTGTGGATGCAACATCTTGAAAACATGCAGCATCTACGTGAAGGGATTCATTGGCGTAGTGTTGGCCAACGTGACCCACTGGTAGAATACCGCACAGAAGCACAGAAATTGTTCGATGGTCTCCAGAGAAATCTTCGCGAAGAAGTGCTGAAGATTATCCTCAGTCTCAGCAGGCAAGAAGCAGCCGAAACTGATATTACGGACGGCCAAGAATACGAGTCTGAACTGACCAAAATGGCTGAATCATCCACCGAAAAAGGCGTGAATGAAATCTCAAGTGGAGAAAAAAATCTTGATTCTGAATTCAAGAAAAAATCCGGAAAATCAATTCCAAAAAATGAATCAAGTGCAAAAAAGAGTTCCACAAAAAAGAAATCAGGAGCAAAAAAATCGAAAAAGAAATCGAAAAAATCAAAGAAAAATAAAAGAAAAAACCGTAAATAACGTGAATTAAATGAAACATTCGGTTGATGAAATTACACTGAAAAATGGCGCCAAGGGGCTTCTCATAAATGTTCCTAGTGCTAGTGTGATGAATATTCGCTTTCAGTTTCGTGCTGGTATGCGTTATGCGAAGAGACCAGATTTATATGAAATCGCTCATGTCGTTGAGCATCTCAGTTTCGGTGCGAATGCAAGATATCGCAACGAACAAGAATATGAATCAGATTTCACGAAAAACGGTGCTTATCATAATGCTTGGACTTCCGATTTTTCGGTTTGCTATGAATCCGAATGTGCAGATTTTGAATGGGAACGTGTCCTCGATTTGAACCGTATTTCTATTACTACGCCACGTTTCAATGACGAAGAGCTCAAGAGTGAAAAAGGAAATGTCAGATCTGAGCTGACTGGATACTTGAATGATTATTCTCGATTAATTTGGCCACGATTACAAACCGCTATCGGCGAGGAAACACCTAATTTGCGAGAAAGAATTGCGACATTATCGAATATCGAACTCCGCGACATTCGTGAACATTATCGTCGCACTCATACCGCATCAAACATGCGTTTTATCATTACTGGACGTATTCGTCATCGCAAGCGAAAGATTATTCGAATGCTGGAAAACTGGGATCTGAAACCAGGCGAACTTTTTCCAATTCCGAACGACACACTTCATTCTTCCGATGCTGTTCTAATTCGTCGAAAGGATGCTTCCAATCTCACTTTTGGCTTCTCTTTTGTCATACCACGACGTTTGACAGAAAAAGAATCGCGAGCGATGGACTTCCTTAACCATATTGCGACCGGAACCACCAGCAGTCGTATCTTTGGAAAAGCTCGCAAACATGGGCTAGCTTATGGATTATGCAGCTGTCTAACGAATAGTATGCATAATTCTTCTTGGGACTTTGATGGGGAAGTAAACCTCGAGGACGCAAAAGATCTATTCAATCTAATCCAGCAAGAACTCAAGAAAATTCTTGAGGGCGGCATCACAGACAGCGAGCTAGAAGCAGCAAAATCCTACGTTCTTGGACGCTACCAAATGGGTGCCCAAACCACGAGCCAAATTTCTGATTATTACATGGAAAGCTATTTTACTAATGGCGAAATTGACCATTATGACCAGATACCGAGTATTATTAATTCCATTACGAAAGAAGATATTGTCAAACTAGCACGCGAATACGTTAAAAGCGAGATTGAAGCACTGGTCGCCGTTGGTTCTTGCGAAAAAATTGTACTAACTGAGCTTTCGGAATACCTCAAATTCTAAATGTTGTATAATATAACTATGAGATTAGCGATTTTAGGATATGGAGTAGAAGGAAAAAGTGTTGAGAAATTTTTCCAGACTCATCCATACGAAAATATTCCTCCAGAAGAAATTGAGATAGAAGTTTTTGATGATTTCAAAGACGAAGAAATCGATAGCCTTGGACTAGAAAAGTTCGACGTGGTTTTTCGTTCTCCTTCGGTTCGCCCTCATTATGATTACAAGAAATATGACTCAGAGCAATCTTATTTACATGACAAACCATACTGGACGTCCGCTACGAAATACTTCTTCCAACATTGCCCATGTGAGATAATTGCTGTTTCTGGGACAAAAGGGAAAGGTACCACATGCTCAATGATAACAGCGATTTTGGAGGCAATCAATTCGCAACTATACCGAAACAATCCAGAAGCGCCAAAAACCTTCCTTGTTGGCAATATTGGCAAACCAGCACTCGAAGTTCTCGATCAATTACATCCAATCGATAATGTGGTCTACGAAATCAGTAGTTTCCAGCTCTGGGATTTACATGCTAGCTCTTATATAGGAGTTCTCCTCCGTATCGAGCCAGATCATCTGAATGTCCACTATGATTTAGACGATTATTATTATGCAAAATCGAACCTCTCCACCCATAAAAAAGCAGATGAACATCTCGTTTACTTCACAGAAAATCCTACTACGAAGACGATTGCCGAAAAAAGCAAGGCGATTAAACATCCTTATCCTATTGACCTGGACGAATTGAGCGAACTTGGCAGAAAAAGATTCACAGAAATTATGGACAATATTAAAATCCCAGGAGCACATAATCGAGAAAACGCATCTGCTGCCTTACTCGCTGTTTCTGCGAGATTCAATTATGGTGGATTGGATGGATTTTTATGTTCGGAACTATTTCCAGCCACGAAGTCTGCCTTGGAAAACTTCGAGAGCTTGCCACATCGTCTGCAGTTCGTCCGAGAATTAAACAATGTAAAATACTATGACGATAATTATTCTTCTGCTTTGCCCGCAATGGATGTTGCGCTAAAAACCTTCGAAAACTATCCGACTGTTTTAATTTCTGGCGGCTTTAGTCGTGGTCTAGACGACAAAATAAAGAAACGTATTTTTTCTGCAAAAAATCTAGCGAAAGTCATTCTAATTGGCGATACAGCCAAAGCAGTTTCGGAAGGCGAAGACCCAGAAAAATTCGAAATCGCGGACTCACTTGAGGATGCAGTGAGTCGTGCGAAAAAAGCAGCAGAGCAAGTCGCGACCGCAGAAGAGCCAGCAATCGTTGTCATGTCGCCTGGTTTTCCTTCTTTTGATATGTTCAAAAATTTTACCGAACGTGGTGAGTTATTCACGAAATTCGTCAAAAATCTAAAATAGGAAAAACATGGAGAAAAAGACAAATAACCAATACGACATTTTCAAAATCGATTCTTATTCTTTCGACAATGAGACATATATTGCAAAGTTTAATTATCAGCATCAGAATTCACACGATAATTCTTCGTTGAGTTATTGTGAAACAATTAAATTTGCAAAACCGGAAACTGGCACTTTCCCAAATGAAAAAGAGGTACTCGATCGTGCTCTCAAACTCTTGGCTATCGTTGTTGGAACATCATATTACAAAACATACCCAACGCAGATAATTAACACCAACTTTCCACTTTATGATTTTCAGGCCGAACTGTTAAACGCAACATACCAAGAAGGACTTTCACAATTCGCCTACGAGAACGGACTTTCTAGAGCCGACCTTGGTTTTCATCACGGCGATATCGCAGCCGGAAAACCAAAACTGAGTCCACTCTCATTTTCTGGCCATGGCGTACTTGCATTACAATCTGGCGGCAAAGATTCTATCCTGACGGCAACATTATTGAACGAAAAGAATGTTCCATGGACCGCACTTTATATTTCTGGAAACAATGGGTCTTATCCAAAAGTTTTAGACGAACTTGGAGCAAAAAATGTTCAGATAGTAAATAGAATTATTGACCGAGAGAAGCTCCTATATGCCGCGAAAAATCGAGGATTAAATGGCCATGTGCCGGTAACTTATATCAATTTAGCAATCGCTCTGGTACAGGCAATATTAAACGGAGACAATACCATTCTTTCCTCTATCGGACATGAAGGAGCAGAAGCACACGCCACTATAGAATCTCCAGATTTTTCAGATTTACCAGATCTTCCAGTCAATCATCAGTGGAGCAAAACATGGGAAGCAGAACAACTTTTTGTAAAAAATGTCACACGATTTATTTCTGCCGATTTCAATATTGGCTCACCTCTTCGACAATTTTCAGAACTAAAAATTGCAAAATTATTTACTGAGAAATGTTGGGAAAAATATGGACATTCTTTCAGTTCTTGTAATCAAGCCAATTACAAACAAGGGAACGACAACTCCGAACTAAAATGGTGTGGAGAATGTGCGAAATGTGCGAATTCATATTTACTATTCTCGCCATTTCTTCCAGCTACTGAATTAAACTCGCTTTTTCCAGCACAGAAATCTTTATTTGAAAAGCCAGAACTAACAGCAGATTTCAAGGGTCTTTTAGGAATAAATGATGCTATGAAACCATTTGAGTGCGTCGGAGAAACCGCAGAGCTAAGAAAAGCATACCAGCTAAAAGGCCCCGACTACCCAGACCTACCTTTTGCTGTACCAGAATCTGATTTTGACTACGAAATCCATTACCCCAGTGCCGAGTTCTCTCTGTAATCCTTGACTTTTATTATAAAACATGCTATAATTAATATATTAAGACCAAAAAGCGACCCCAAGAGTCGCTTTTTTGAACTAAATAGCTGGTGTGAGGTGCCAAGAAAGATCGTTCGAGTTGAAAGACAACTCATACTTTTCCCGGCCAGCCATTACGTCGAAGAAATGCATTGCTTTATTGCCAGCGAATTTTATTCGCGTGCCGAGCAATTCAGTCACTTCGGTTTCACCAACTTCTCCTCTTCGTTTGAACGAAAGAGGTTGGCAAGGTGTCATTTCGTAACCGAATAGTGCCATTACTTCCACTTGTTCTTTTTTAATATTGTTTTTCATAAGTAACTCCTAATTAAATATTTAGAAGTCATTTATGCGAGCCTAATTTATTGGCTCTTGGCTAAGGGTATAAATGACGATGCCCAAAGCTATCTTTTTTCATTGCCAGTGACCGAAGTATAGCAAGATATTTTTATTTTAGCATAAAAAGTATCAAATATCTAAAATTCAATCAGAAAATCTCAACTAAAATAATCTCAACTGGTTAAAAGGAAAGATTCTAGCAATTGCCGGAC
>JAZSPO010000111.1:0-7162 GCA_045537505.1 Candidatus Nanosyncoccus sp. | reverse complement strand
TGAAACTAGGAGAATCGAAAAAAATAGACGTTGAGCTTTTGCCGTCCGGTTCTTTGTCACTTGATTTGGCACTTGGAGGTGGATATCCAAAGGGTCGTATCATCGAGATTTATGGTCCAGAATCTTCCGGCAAAACGACCTTAACCTTACACGCGATTGCAGAAATCCAAAAACAGGGCGGACAGGCTGCTTTCATCGATGCCGAGCATGCCCTCGATCCAGCATATGCAAAAAGAATTGGCGTCGATACGTCCAATCTTCTGATTTCTCAGCCAGACAATGGCGAGCAGGCACTCGAAATTTGTGAAACATTAGTTCGTTCTGGAGCAGTGGATTTGATTGTCGTGGACTCTGTCGCGGCTCTTGTTCCACAAGCCGAAATTGATGGTGATATGGGCGATGCACAGATGGGTTTGCAAGCTCGCTTAATGTCGCAAGCGATGAGAAAACTCACAGCCATTATTAGCAAGTCGAAAGCGACAGTCATTTTCATTAATCAGATTCGTATGAAAATTGGTGTGATGTTCGGCAATCCGGAAACGACGACCGGCGGAAATGCCCTGAAATTTTATTCGTCCGTCCGTATTGATATCCGTCGTATTGGACAGATCAAAGACGGTGACAAAATTATTGGTAACCGTACAAAGGTGAAAATCGTCAAAAACAAGATTTCGGCACCATTTAGGACGGCAGAATTTGACATTATGTACAACGAGGGAATTAGCAAGGTTGGTGATATCATTGATCTTGCAGTCCAGCACGGTATCCTAGAAAAATCTGGTGCTTTCATAAAATATAATGGCGAGACAATTGGACAGGGTCGTGAGGCTGTGAAAAAGATGCTCCAGGAAAATCCTTCTATGCTAGAAGAGATAGAGCAGAAGGTTCGCGAGAACGCTTTAGCAGGCGACGACGAAGAGGCAGCTTCTATCTAAAGAAATTGGGTGATGGAAATACAAGGTCTAACTAAAAGATATTTAGTTACAGATATCAGGCAAGGCTTAAAAAATAAAAATAGAGTCAATGTTTTCATTGATCATCAGTATGATTTTTCTCTCGATCTAACTCAGGTCGTGGACTTCAAGCTGAGAGTCGGAAAAGTAGTTGACGAGAGAGATTTACTAGAATACAGAAAAGCATCTGAGTTCGGAAAAATATACCAACAAACTCTGGAATGGGTTTTTGTGCGGCCGAGATCAATCAAGGAAACGAGAGATTATCTGATTAGAAAAAGAACCAAAAGAATCATAGAAAACAAAAGGATACTAGAAAACCAAAAACGTTCTATAGAAGATCGAAAGAAGTACCATCTAAAAACGAAGGAAATACCACTTTTTTCTGATGAAGAAATAGATATGGTAATAAATCGTTTGTGCGAACGAAATTATCTAAATGATGAAAAATTTGCAGACTATTATGCGAAGAATCGATGTTTCGCAAAAGGTGCAAGTCGGAGAAAAATTCAGCAGGAAATGAGACAAAAAGGTATCGACAATGATCTAATTGAAAAGGCTTTAGACGAATCAATGCGTTCTGATGATGAGGAAATCAAAAAAATTATTGCGAAAAAGAAAAATCGCTACACGAAGGAAAAACTTATTGCTCATTTAGTTCGTCAAGGTTTTTCGTATCAACGTTCGAAAGACGCGGTTCTCGAAATGGATTAACGAAATTCGGTACAAAATCTTCTTTGGTAGCACGCTCGCGGATTTTCTTTTCTTCGTCTTTGACGATAATTTTGTCGTCATCAATATTCACAATTTCATTGCGACTGATGGTCAGCTCCGGATCGATAAAGGACTTCATAAGCGGACGTTGGACAAGTAGTTGGCAAATTGAATAGTCATCGGGCGAAAATGTGTAGTTTACTACTTTACCGAGTTTCGTACCTTTTTTCGACTCGACTTTTTTTCCAATCAAAGAAAAGTTTAAGTTCAGGATTTTTTGTAGTTTTACAACATCATTCGCACTCACTAATTCGTCGATGGAATCAATGACCATTCCAATATTAGAAAATTCACGGATGTCGTTTACTTGTAAAATATCGCCAAATTCACCGTTGCCAGTTTCTGGACCAGTAACAAAAAACCCAACTATTTTCAGAGTGTTGGGATCAATTATTATTTCGCTTGTACGAGCAATCATGCCACTGGTATGTAGGCTAAGAACTGGATAATTAATTAAGTGTTCTGAACTGACTAACATATAAGTTAATTATAACATGAAGTTTATAACATGAAGTGTGCAAGATGTTTGGGAGGTTGATTACGTGCTTAAGTATGTTGATATTGCCAGAAAGTAGAAATTATTGTAGAATATTTTTTATGAAAAAGATTCTAGCTGTGTCTGGTGGGCCAGATTCGATGCTGCTTTTGTGGCGTTTTCGTTCTGATCGGGAGGTAGTAGTCGCTCACTTTAATCATGGCACACGTCCTTCGGCGGATGATGATGCTGCCTTTGTCAAGGAAACAGCAGAGGGATACGGACTCCCTTTTTATGAAGGTAAAGCTGAGCTTGGAACTAATGTATCGGAAGCTATTGCAAGGCAAAAAAGATACGAATTTCTATTTTCGGTCAAAGAAGATTTTGCTCGGAAAAATGAAGAAGCAAAAATTTTTACGGCACATCATCTAAACGATTTGGTAGAGACTATCACGATCAATTTTTTACGTGGTACAGGATGGCGTGGTTTAGCTCCATTTTCTAATAAAAATGTCGTGAGACCATTTATTGAAGAAGGTCTAACAAAAAGAGATATCATAAAAGAAATTGGAAAAAATGAGATAGTTTATCGACAGGATCCGACTAATGTTGAAGAAAATTATTTGAGAAATCGAGTTAGAAAATCGGTGTCTCTACTGGACGATGAAACATTGCGCCAAATTTACAATTTATACCAAAACCAGATTTTTATACGAAAAGAAATAGAAGAATTATGCGAGAAAATAGCGAAAGATTTTTCGAATAATAATAATTATTACCCTCGTGATATTTTTTATGAGATAGATGACGCGGCTGCAATGGAAATGCTAAGAGCAATCATGGCGAGTGAAGATATTGCACTAACACGACCGAAAATGAAGGATCTCCTCCAAGCCATTAGAACGTACCAGCCAGAAAAGAAATTTAACTTGCCCAATGATAGTTTTGTGAAAATCCACAAGTCATTTTTTGAATTATGATTTTTGAATTATGATTTTGAGCTGTGATATGTATCTGTTGAATGATATAATATAAGCTATGAATAAGGAAAAAATTAGAAACTTTTGCATCATCGCTCACATCGATCATGGGAAATCGACTTTGGCTGATAGAATGATGGAAATAACAAATACGGTCGAGAAGCGCGAAATGAAGGCGCAGCTTTTGGACTCGATGGAGCTTGAGCGGGAAAAAGGAATTACGATTAAACTGACTCCAGTGCAGATGCATTACAAAGGTTTCGAGCTGAACTTGATCGATACTCCTGGCCATGTAGATTTTTCTTATGAAGTATCACGATCTTTGCAAGCGGTCGAGACAGCTATTTTGGTAGTTGACGCGACCCAAGGAATCCAGGCACAAACTTTGGCGAATGTCTATCTCGCTTTGGAACAAGATCTGTTCATTATTCCTGTAATCAATAAAATTGATTTGCCTGCTGCTGATGTTGAAAAAGTGAAGAGTCAGATTATAAATCTATTAGGATGCGATGAGAAAGATATTATTGGTGTATCGGCGAAGACTGGCTTAAATGTCGAAAAAGTTTTGGATGCTATTGTCGAAAAAGCACCTGCTCCGAAAAAAGGTTAGTTGAATCTCATATGGTATAATATTGCTATGGAAGAAAAAGTTGCGAAAATAAAAGAATGGCTTGGCACTGGCTCAATCAATATTTTTGGCTTGCCGATGAGCGGCAAGGATACAGTAGGAATAAAATTGGCAGAGTCGCTTGGTGCGAAATTTTTGTCCTCTGGGATTATCATTCGGGCGATGGAACAAGAGCAGAACAAGCACTATACTGATAGTGGCGAGCTGGCTCCGACGGAAATTTTCCTGAAATTAGTTTTGCCATATTTTAATAGAGAGGACCTGAAAGAATCTGCATTAATTCTTTCATCAGTCGGCAGATGGGCTGGCGAAGAGAACTCTGTTATAGACGTAGCTGATCGATCTGGCCATCCAGTCAAGGCTGCGATTCTATTAAATATTTCCGAGGCTGATGTCATGGAACGTTGGGAAGCAGTGCGAGAAGCAGGTGTACGCGATGGACAGGAAACGACACAGCGAGAGGATGACAAGAGACGAGAGGTTTTTGAAAAACGTATTACAGAATTCAATACAAAAACGATACCAGTTCTCAAACATTACCAACAAATGGGCTTGATGATACAAGTCAAGGCAGATTTGTCACGCGAAGAAGTCTTCTCTGAAGTGATTAATAAATTGTACGAAATCGCGATTAGAAAAGGATAATTACTGGTCCCTTTTTAGCATTACAGTAAACGCTTCGGATGGAATATCAATTTTTCCGAAACGTTTCATGCGTGCTTTCCCTCTTTTTTGTTTCTCAAGTAGTTTTGCTTTACGATCACGATCTCCTGTATGGATTTTGACAGTAACATCTTTACGATAAGCACCAATAGTTTCGCGTGCAATGATCCTTGCTCCAATAGCCGCTTGCAGAGCGACTTCGTAGTTTTGGCGTGGGATTACTTCTTTTAGTTTTTTCGTCACTTCGCGACCAATGCTTTCTGACTCTGAACGATGGCACATGATGGCCAAAGCATCTATTTTTTGCCCACCAACGAGGAAATCTACTCGGACGAGATCTTCTGGACGGTAATCAGAAAGCTCATAATTAAAAGAAGCATAACCAGAGGTGGTCGATTTTAGCTGGTCATAGAAATCAGTCAGCAAGTTTGCCATCGGTGCTTCAAAATCGATTACTGCACGATCTTCGATGTAGGATAAATTTGTCTGATGCCCACGTTTTTCTACGATTAAGTTCAGTACGTTTCCAATCATCGATTTTGGTACAATTATTTCGCCTTTGACCCAAGGTTCGCGAATTTCTAAAATTTCCGACATGTCTGGAAGATCCGAAGCAGATTTGATTTCTATTTCTTCGCCAGAGTTGAGTAAAACTTGGTAATTCGTGGATGGATTTGTCACCACAAGATCTAGATCGAATTCTCGCTCTAGTCTTTCGCGAATAATATCCATGTGGAGAAGACCAAGAAATCCAATTCTGAGACCGAAACCGAGAACTGGGGAGTTTTCTGGCTCGAAGCGGAGAGCAGAGTCAGAAAGAGAAAGTTTTTCGATGGCCTCTTTTAGGGTTTTGTAATCTTCGTTACTGACAGGGAAAAAACCGGCATAAACAAAAGGTAGTACCTCTTTGTAGCCAGGCAAAGGTTCTCGAGCTGGGTTTTTTGTAAGAGTAACGGTGTCTCCGACTTTTGCCTCGCGTGTCGTTTTCAAATTTGTTACGATATAGCCGATTTCTCCCTCGGTCAACTCGTTTTTAGGAGACATGCCAGGATTGAGAATACCTACTTCTAGTGCGATACCATTCTTTTCGGCAGCCATCATGCGAATCTCTGAATTTTTCGGTAGAACACCGTCAAAAATGCGGACATACAAAACTACACCTCGATAATCATCAAAGTAGCTGTCGAAAATGAGTGCTCTGAGGGGTTCCATTTGCGATATTATAACAGATTATGACTATTTTATCCACTTTTATAAGGAAGAAGGGACGAGTTTTTGGCACTCTTGCATTTTAAGTGCTAATTTACTATAATAAAACCATGAATATTACTCAAAGACAGAGAGAAATATTATTCGCAATCATCGAAGAATATGCAGAAATGGCAGCTCCAGTCGGATCGGTCACTTTGGCGAAGCTTTTTGGTGTATCCAGTGCTACGATTCGCTCGGAAATGGCAAAGCTAGAGGAAATGGGCTATATTGCTCAACCACACACTTCGGCTGGAAGGATTCCGACAGATTCTGGCTATCGTCTCTATGTTAACTCTTTGACGAATGAGATCGATAGGGATATCGATGGACTGGCCGAAACGAATCCAGCGAGATTGTTGGCTGGTTCTGAACAAAAAGAAGACAAAAGTTTGCATGTGCTAGAACTGCGGGTTAATTCGCAGGAAAGGGCAGATTATGCAATTCGTTGCGCTGTTGACTCACTTGCAGAATTGACTGGCAATCTTGGGCTTGCGACGATTGGTGAGCAATTATATCTTTCTGGTATATCTCGTCTCTTTACACAACCAGAGTTTGCAGATAGCACAAGAGTCCAGAGTGTTGCGAAATTATTAGACAATCTCGAGCCTTGGCTGAGAGAAGCTGCTCCGGGAGAACCTCTCAATATTTTCATTGGGCAGGAAAATCCGATTGGGAAAACTTCTGGCGTTTCTCTCATTATCAGTAAGTTTCGATCGTCTTTTTCCGATAATAGTTATATTGGCGTGCTTGGTCCGACGAGGCAAAACTATAGTCGTGTAATGTCGCTCGTAAGAAGAGCAGGAAATATGTTGGAGGAGATCTAAATGAAAAAACCAGTAAATGCTGATCAAAAAAAGAACAAAGAAGCAGACAAGATTGCCGAGCTAACGAATGACCTACAAAGAACAAGAGCAGATTTCGAGAATTATCGTAAACAGATGGATATCCAAAAAGGGCAAGTCGCAGAATTTGCCAAAAAAGAAACAATAAGAAAATTTTTGCCACTAATCGATGATTTTGAAAGAGCTCTTTCGATGAATCCGGAACTCGCCCCAATCGCGAAAAATGTCCAAAAAACGATTGATGAGCTGGGCCTAAAAAAGATCAATTCGGAACCTGGCACAGATTTTAATCCCGATTTGCACGATGCTGTGATGATGGAAGAATCCGACGGCGAAAAAGAGATTATTGTAGAAACCTTGCGTTCCGGATATCTCTACCAAGATGAGGTCATTAGACCTGCTATGGTAAAAGTTGGAAACGCATAAAATCCTTTACTGCTTCTGCTTATTTATGATATAATTGATAAAACTGTCATATTATTTCTGCAGAACAGATAGTTTTAAAGGAGGAAAAGTGTTAAATAAAAAGAGCGAAAGCTTGGTGCTTTCAAAAACAGAAAAAAATATTACAAAAACTTTGTTACTTGCTTCTGGTG
>JAZSPO010000068.1:0-14468 GCA_045537505.1 Candidatus Nanosyncoccus sp. | reverse complement strand
CTCGATTGGATCCTCAATCGTAATAATATGAACGGATTTTTCCTGGTTTATCTTGTCAATCAAAGCAGCCAAAGTCGTGGATTTACCAGAACCAGTTGGTCCAGTCACGAGAACGAGTCCACGAGGGAAATCTGCAAACGTAGAAATAACTTGTGGCAAACCAAGATCATTGAGTGTCGGCATCTTGTTTGGAATGAGACGGAAAGCCGCTGCCAGATTACCACGTTCCTGAAAAGCATTGACACGGAAACGAGCGACATTACCGAAGGCAAAAGAATAATCGAATTCCTTGTCTTTTGAAAGGGTTTCTCGCTGTTCGGAATCGAGAGTCGAAAAGACCAGCTTTTGTACCATGTCTTCTTTTAGAATAGACATACCTGCAATCGGAATCAAAGCACCATCAACACGTAATATTGGAGGAAGGCCAACCTGGATATGTAAATCAGATGCATTTCTCTTTACGCATTCTTCGAGCAAGGTTTCGATACGAACCTCTTTCTGCGAGGTCGCTGGTGCATTCGCTGTCAGAGTAGAAGGTGCTGCTGGAGCCGGTTGTGCAGCTGGATTAGCTGCTGGAGCTGCTGGAGCTGGCTGTGCTCCCATAGGAGCCGTAGGTGCAGCAGGTTGTGCTCCCATCATCGGTTGTGCACCAGAAACTGGCTGTGCTCCCATTACTGGTGGCATGCCACTTGGTGAAGTTGGTATTGCAGTTTGTATGTTTCCTTGCCCACTATTGTCCATGTTCTTATTATACCACTGTACGCTTATGTTTTTCAATATTATTATGCAATATCAGACGCTACACGGTTCACCTCATCCACTGTCGTAATTCCAGAAAGAGCCTTGAGCATTCCGTCCTGTCTCATAGTGACAGTTCCCTTCGCCTTTGCCACCTTCATAATATCATTCGCTGTCGCTTGTGCTACGATTAATTTCTGGATATCTTCGTCCACGGTAATTGTCTCATATAGACCAGCTCGTCCTTTGTACCCTCCAGGGGTATCTTTATCATCAAAACCCTTGACGAGATTATAACCATTGGTGTTATAAACTGGCAGACCAGCATAACCTAAACTATCGGAAAATGGAGCGACCTGGTCCTGACTTTTCGGTAGCAAATCGCCCAACACATTATTAATCTCTTTTGTTTGCAATTCCGAAGAAGTATATGTCGTCCTCTTCTCTGTCACACGGCGCACGAGACGCTGACCGATCACTGTGTTTAAGGTCGATGCAATCAAAAATGGCTCAATTCCCATTTCAATCAAACGTGGCAAAATACCAGCAGCAGAGTTCGTATGTAGAGTCGAGAACACCAAGTGGCCAGTCAACGCTGCTTGTACCGCCAGATTAGCAGTCTCAGAGTCACGAATCTCACCTACCATCACAACGTCTGGGTCCTGACGCAAAATCGAACGTAAACCCGATGCGAACGTCAAACCAGCATCAACATTGACTTGTATTTGATTCACTCCAGCCATCTTGTATTCGACTGGATCCTCGAGTGTTACGATATTAATTTTGACATCTTTGATCTTTTTAATCAATGCATAGAGCGTAGTCGACTTACCAGAACCAGTCGGACCAGAAGTAAGAATCATACCGTTCGGCTTGGAAATTCCATCTATCACCATCCTCAGGGCCCGTCCTGTCATACCCATTTGTTCGATGTCCAAAGTCGTTCCGGTCTTATCAAGTAAACGAATGACAACTTGCTCGCCCCATACCACAGGTGCAATTGCGATACGAAGGTCGACTTCCTTTTCGCCAACTTTTACGGTGAATTGTCCATCTTGTGGAACGCGGTGCTCATCAATCTTCAAATCTGACAAAATTTTGATACGGGAAACCAGGGCTGGCTCAATCGACTTTGGAAGCTCCATCACTTGCCTGAGCACGCCATCAATCCTACAACGAATTACGAGAGACTGCTCCAGAGGTTCGATATGAATATCAGATGCTTTCGACTTCACAGCGAAATCCAGAATAGAAGTCAGGGCTTTGGAAATTGGAGAATCCTGCGTTATTGTTTTTACATCTGATTCTTGTTGCTGCTGAACAATTTCTGCATTAGTCGATTTCACAGCCTGTTGAACGCTGGAAAAATCACCGACGTATTGTGTCAATACCTCTCTAATTCCCTCTTCGCTGGACATTACTGCCTTGATCGGACGTCCAGTCAGAGTCGCAAGATAATCTGTAGCTTGGACGTTTGTTACGTCGATCATCGCTACAATTATTTGATTTCCAACTACGCTAACAGGAACGACCATACTTCGTTCTGCGACATCCTGAGGAAGGTTGAGTAAAATCTCACGGTCGATCGTAATATTTTTCAATTCTACATATTGTACACCAATCACGACTGCGGTCGCATGAGCAACCATTTCATTATTGACGATTCCCTTCGAAGTAAGAAAAGCAATCAGCGGCTGTTTCGACTTTTCTGCCTCGGCAGTCGCCTCTCTGACAAGATTCTCATCTGCTAGACCTTCGTCTATCAGAAGTTTTATTACTTTTTCCTGTGTTTCGTGCGTCAGAAGTGCCATTTAATACCCTTCTTAGCCATCTGATCGTCCACATGCAATCAGCTCAGCTTCATTCAATTGTCCATCTTGGTCCTGGTCAACACACTCTCCTACGAAAACCTCAACTGTAGGGTTCACCGCTTCGATATTGAAAACTTCAGGATCTGGATCATCCAAAGTAGCTTCTACAATTCTTACAGTTTTGAAAGTGACTGACTTATCATTAGGGTTTCCTAACAACATATTGCAAAGAACTACTGCTACGATAGTTCCGACCGTTGCTACAATAATTACTGTGAAAATATCCGACTGTTTCATTTACTTGTTCCTTTTCCTTTTTGCCGCATCGGTTGCATATACCGTCTTATTTTCCTCAACAATATCTGCATTACTTGTATAATATGCCACACCCTGAGCCTTGAGGGTGAGATTATCATTTTTGCTCCAAGCGATATTTGCGGTTTGCAAGTCAAAAGTACGAATGGATTTTTCTATGTTGTTCAAAACACTCATCGTCGTATTTGTACTTGCCTCAACTGAAAGAGACACCGGAATTGTAGAAATGCCAGTTCCTTCATCGATTACAGTACCTGAAGGAGAAAGAGATTCTGGTTCCCAGTTCGAGATAATAAATATCTGGTTCAAGCTGGACATCAAAGCTTCCTCGTTTGCCTGAGCTGGCAATGCATCTGGGATAACGCGAAGAGCCGAGCACATCTTTAGCATTGCAATATCACGATTTCGCTCTTCCTCGCTCTCATCATTATCGTAGCGATCCTGCCAGTTTATCTTGTCGCCATTTTCGTCGTAACAATCAGATTGGCTGCTTCGTGCCACAGATTCTAGGTCTGTATTTTGTGCCATATTCACAAGCACGTTATAACGCAATGTGCCATACATCGAAGAACTGTCGATCGAATCTGGATTACACTTTTTTATTTCGTCTTCAGAATATTTACCATCATTTCCAACGTCTTTACAAAGACCTATATTCTTTATAGTTTTTTCATAGCCTACAATAGCATCATCTTTTGCTTCAATCACCTTATTATTAAAATTAATGTAACGAATAAAATAGACGATTAAAACGCCACAAACTCCTAATACAGTAGCAGCAATCAAAGTTATCAACAATGTTTCTTGCTGGGTCTTGGAGATTTTCGCCCTTTTTGTCAGAGCTGGACCATTTGGATTTTCTTTCTTTTCCATTTTATTCTTCCTCCTCCCCTGTATTATCAGTGTCTGAGCCACTACCGTTATTAGATGTTCCGGAATTATCTCCAGTCGATGCGGAAGTACAAACGACATCAGAATCCGTACAGTCAGCAGCACGTTCTGCGAACATACCCTCGATTTGTCGATAAGAGTCTGTGACATTCTGGCTGGTTGGGCTAATTGCCATTACATTCTTGTTGATGAAGAGAAATACATTTTCATTCAATGTGATAGTCGCATTGAAACGCAAAACAAGATTCCCTTTCGAGTCACGGCCATTCGAAGAATCTCGGATTATAGCTTCGCCATCTGCAAGCATACAGTCGTTAGTCGAAGACCATTTGATATTATTTCCGGATGTAATTCCGCTATAAGTAATACACTGGCTATCAAAATGAGGAACCCCACTAATCTCGCCATCTTCTGACATATAACCTTTGTCATACCAGTCAGAGAACTTTGGCGAACGATAAATCTTCACAACATCGATATTTTGCATCTTCGCACCATTATTTAGCTGCTGGTACGCCAAAGATTTTTCGTAGTCGTTCATTTTTTCAAGCATCGCATCAAACTCTGCACGAATCTTCTGTTCTTCAGTCTGATTATTGTCCTCAGTATCTTCCGTCGATGTAACCGAAAGATCTTTTAGAACCTGCGAAATAGTAGCTTTGTTGCTCGCAGTCTGAGTCTGTTGTTCATCTTCTTCGTCGTTTTCCGTATTGTAATCATCTCTTTCTGGATCGCAATCTTTTTTGCCCTTTAGCCAATAAACATAGGTGTATTTATTGATCGTTCCGTTTACATTCTCTTCTTCGGTTAGCATATTACCATTCTCATCCGTCTCAACCAGACAACGAGACGGTATTTCCGAATCCTCTGCTGTCACATAGCGACCATAATCATATTTCATGAGCGAAATACCCTTCTTGAATGATTCAAGCACACGATAATCGATATATGGCGAAACTTTCGCATCAGCCTGAGCATCGAAACGAAGAGTATTCGTGACCAAGTCGACCGACAGCTCGGAGATCTGAATCGTATCTGGCCCAGATGGCAAAATCACACTAAGGATCGGAAAGACACGTGAAAGTACCTTCTTTTTCTGGTTTATCGTATTCAGATCTTCAAGCTGAGACTGGATAGTTAGTAATTCCGAAAGTCCGCTAAAACTATTCAGTTTGTCCGACATCATTTTCATACTGCCATCCTGTGAGCTCATAGCGATATTTTGTCCTTCCCAAATAGAAGCACAGATCAAAACCGAGCCACCAGCTGCAGAAACAAGGATAATTGCAAGAAACAACATCAAATTGCGGAACTTCATCGCTTTGATCATCTTGCGTTTCACCTCTGGGACGAGGTTAATTTCGTAGATGCTCTTTTGCTCCATCATCATGGTCGGAGCTTCTTTTGGCTTGATACCAAAATTCTTGAGGGTATCACGCCATTCTTTTTTCACTTTTTCTAGGATTTCCTGGATCATGAATTACTCCTCTCGGCGAGACCAATCGCTACTGCGAACTCACTCGCGACGCTCATTAGAGCCTGTTGTTGTTCTGGTGTAACTTGGACAAGTTGCCATGGATTTCCCTGTATCGTCTGGATATTTGTCTTCACTTCTATGTATTCAGCAATAAACGGAATGACCCCAGCGAAACCAGAAAGAACAATTCCAAGCACTGGTGCACCGACATATTTGTTCTGGAAGAAACGCACGGACTTCATTAATTCCTGAGCAAAGCTGTCGAGATTGCCATCAAGGGCCTTGAACACTTGTCCTTCTAGTTTGTCCTGTGCTAAACCAAATTTCAAGATAAATCTTCTTGCCTGGTCCTCTCGCACGTTCAAAGTCGTAGCGACAGTTTTTACCAATGCGACCAGACCACCTGGGATAGAACGAACCAGACGTGGAGCACCTTTATAAACAACGACGAGGTCGGTCGATGCCTCACCCAAATCAACAATAATCCTCGCATCTTGCGATCCGACTGGAGCAAGAGATCTAGCCATCGCAATCGGTTCCGGTTCTTGTGCAATTACGTTCAGACCGGCTCTCTCTATCATTTCCATCATACTTTCTGCGTAGTCCATCGCTGTAGAGGACAGCAAAACTTCTGCCTTGCTTTGGTCATTTGGACTTGGACCAAGCACGGTGTAATCCACTTCAGCCTCATCAACGGCCATTGGGATATACTGGTCAAGTTCATATTTAATCGTCTTGCGTAGCTCTTTTTCAGTCTGGTTCGGTACTTCAATAATCGCAGTGTATGTCTTCCTGGCTGGAAGGCCAATCGCGATATTTTTTGTCTTTATGCCAGCTTGCTTCATTGCACCGAGAATAATTTCCCCCATTTTTCTTTGCCCAATCTCACTGGTATCTTGTGTGATTTTCGGATCAACAGGAACATAGGCGAAACGACTCAACTGAAAGCCGTGCTGCATATCGCCATTTAGCTGGATCAAGCGCAAAGCACTCGTCCCTATATCCAATGCGAAGAATTCGCCCACACCGTGCAATAAGCTCATATACCCTATATTATAAGCGTAATCACTTTCAGTGTCAACAAAAAACAGAAAGAATATTAGGATATTGATGGTTTTTGCTTACTATTTTTCAGCCAGTAAAACTTCTCCTGGTTTCCATTTCTACCAAGAAAGTCATTATCCTTCTTTTTATAGATGAAGAATCCGTTCTGTTTCAGCCAAGTTTCGAAGCTACGTATTATTTCTCTGCGCATTCTTTCATTCTTCACTACACCCCTGTTAAGTTGTTCTTTACGTGCCTCGAATTGTGGCTTTAGCATGATTAAATAAGAAGTTTCATCGCCAGAGATATGCTCTTTGACGTGTTTTAGGATTTTTCTGAGACTCACGAAAGAAACATCTGCCAAAATGACATCTGGGACTTCTATTTTTACCGTCTTTCCTTCTACAGTATTGTCTCTATTATTAGCTTCGTTTTTTTCAACGATATTTACCGAAGTTGTTACATCAAAAATATCAGTTTTTTCATACAAAACGATGCGAGGATCGAACCGAAGTGGTTCTTTCATCTGTTTCGTACCTTTTTCAATGGCGTAAACTTTTTTTGCACCTTTCGATAATGCGTACTCAGAAAACCCACCAGTAGAAGAACCGATATCAAGGACTACTTTATCTCGAAAAACAAATCCAAATGCCTCTGTCGCATCCTTGAGCTTATTCTCTGCCCTACTGACAAACAATTGCTATCTCCAGCCGATTTACTTGCTTCCCTGTCGTTCTCGGTAAGCACGAGTTTCCGTGTCTACACTTACAATGTCGCCTTCTTTGATAAAGGCTGGGACTTTTATGACGACTCCGGTCTCGAGAGTAGCATCCTTCGTGATCGAAGTAGAAGTATCCCCCTTTACAGCGTTTTCTGTATAAGTCACCTTCATCCAAAGATTCTTTGGTAGAACCAAATTAATTGGAGTTCCGTTGTAGAACTGAATTTCCATCTCATCGCCATCACGCATAAAATCAACCATCTCACCAACCATATCAGCATTTAATTCATACTGCTCGAAAGAAGCAGGATCCATGAAATAAAACTTTTCATCGTCCTTGTATAAATATTGAACTTTCTTAGTAGTAACCTCAGCAGGCTCAATTTTTTCTTGTCCCTTAAAAGTCTTCGGCAGCAAAGCACCAGTAATTAAGTTTTTTACCTTAACATTTACGATCGAGCCACCTCTTCCCATGACTTTTTGAGAATATTCAATAACTTTATATGGTTGACCATCAAGAGTAATCAACACATTTTTTTTCAAATCCGTTGGTCCGTACATTGGAATCTCCTTTTCTTTTTGATTAAGCGACAAATGGCAATAGTGCTAAATGACGTGCACGTTTTACAGCAGTCATCAACTGTTTTTGCTGCTTTTGAGCAAGACCAGTTTTCGCGATTGGCTCAATACGACCATACGCATCAATATAGCGCTGTAATGTCTTTACGTCACGATAATCAAAGTAAAGATTTGGATCATATTTTGACTTATGCATTTTCTATCCTTTCCTTTCTAAAATGGAATCTCATCTAATGAGATTTGATCCTCTTCGTCAGCTGGGATGTCATCTGGAATGACTTCTGGCTCATCATTTTCTGCTTTCGCTTTCTTGCCTGAAGACTTCGTCGAAGCAGCTTCACTATTATCATTTACAACTGGGCCGCCACCTTGGAAGACGAAATCGTCGACTACTACTTCTAGCTTGGAACGTTTTTGTCCAGAAGCCTTATCTGTCCACATCTGTTGGTTCAATCTTCCTGAGACTAGTAATGAAGAACCTTTCTTTCCATATTGACTAATAATTTCTGCTGGTTTACCCCAAGCCGTACAATCAATAAATGCTACTTGGTCAGTACCATCTTTCGCTGGTCCTCGATTCACAGCAATTGTGAATGCACAAACTTGTTGACCAGAAGCAGTTGCTCTTACCTCTGGATCTTTTGTAAGATTACCGCTGATAATTGCCTTAGAAAAACCTCTCATTAATTATTCCTCCTCTGCACCTTCTTCTTGTTCTTCTTTTTCTTCCTTGCTTTCCTTCTTCTTTTGCTCTGCCTTGATGCGATTTTCATCTACTGTTACAAGCAAATGACGAAGAATTTCATCCGCAATATCAAGGTTATCTGTAATTTTCTTTACGCTTCCACCTTCTTTTGGCAAATCAAGTTCATAGTAATAATAAACTGCGAACTCCTGGCCTTTTACTTTGTAAGCGAGGCGTTTCTTTCCTTCGTTTACTTCTTTGGTAATTTTTCCACCAACACCATCGACAATTTTGGTAATCTTGTCGAGTGCAGGCTGAAGATTCATCTCCAAATCAGGATGAATCAAAACTGTCAGTTCATACTGGCGCACTTTTCACTCCTTTGGTTAAAGCAAATGCAGCTCTAGACTCATTTGCTGAGTTTTAATAATATCTTTATTATAACTCAGTTTCGCTAGTTTTGCAAGTGCAACTTATTATTATGTTTTATGGATTCGAGCCAGAAACTATCCGTATCATTGAGCAAAAACCCATTTTCTGGCTCGTAGTTTCACTATGTACCACTTTCGGCAAAAACAAAAGCGTTAGCCCAATAAAATCTTATGCTCCAGCCAGTTGATCGAATTCTTCCATCGAAGAAATCAAGACATCTCGCGGCTTATTGCCATTTGGCTCCCCAATCACACCAATCTGTTCCAACCAAATAGCAAGACCAGCGACAAAGCCATGGCCTTTACCAAGATAAGCTTGTAAACTAGCAGTCGAGAATTTGCCTTTTTGCAGAGTGATCTCTACTGCTTTTCTTACAACTGGATCATTCGGATCAAATTTACGACCAAGATCACCAATACCGCCACCATCCGATGGGCCTAAGCCTTTTATCTGTACTGCCTGGGAAATAACTTCTTCATTATATTCTGGCGACCTCTGCTCACGCAAGAAATCTGTCAGATTATTGACATCTTCATCCGATGCCCAAGCGCCCTGAATTCTTCGTGGCTTACCCATCATCTCTGTCGTCAGCATTAGCATATCACCTTTGCCAAGCAGCTTTTCTGCACCACCCATATCCAACATAATTCTAGAGTCCATCTGCGAACCCACTGCAAATGCGATTCTACCTGGAATATTAGCCTTAATTAGACCTGTAATCACTTTCACTTCCGGCCTCTGTGTCGCAAGCACGAGATGAATACCCGCAGCACGACCTTTCTGTGCGATGCGAACAATCAACATTTCTAGATCTTTTCCGGCCATCATCATCAAATCTGCCATCTCGTCAATCACAATAACAATGTATGGCATTTTCCCACCATCGTGTTTTTGGTCATTGCCATCTTCGTCAGTCTTTGTGACAGTGCCGCTTTTTTCCATTTTCTTGTTGTAGTCGGCAATATTCTTCACTTTTTCTTCTGCCATGAGAGAATAGCGACGCTCCATCTCATTAACTGCCCATTTCATTGCAGAAAGTGCCTTGTCTACAGAATTGATAATTGGCGTCAAAAGATGAGGAATATCATTATACTGCACCATTTCAACCTGTTTTGGATCGACGATAATCAGCTTCATGTCGGAAGGTGCATTACGATATAATAAGGAAGAAATCAAAGTATTCGTCATAACCGACTTACCAGAACCAGTAGTACCAGCAATCAAAAGATGCGGCATCTTGGCCAAATTCGCCACCACACTTTTACCAGAAATATCTTTTCCTACTGCAAAAGTCAAAGGGTTATCATCAGATTTCCATTCTTTGCTTTCTAGCAAGCCACGCAATCTCACATCGGCTGGTTTCACATTCGGAATTTCTACGCCTACACTCCTTGTCCCTGGAATTGGCGCTTCGATACGAATTTTATCGACTGCCAAATTGAGTGCCAGCTCTTTGTCGCGAGCCAGAATTTTCGAAAGATTCACCCCAGAAGGCGGACGCATGGTATATTGAGTTACTCTCGGTCCGACATTCGCCCCTTCCATCTCTACATCTATACCGAACTCTGCCAGAGTAGACTTGATAATAAAGGCATTCTGCTGATGATTACCAGGATCGGCTGGAGATTGCTTGTTCTCTAACAAGTCGACACTCGGCATTTTCCAATCTGGATCGGAAACTGAAACCAGGGCCTTTTCTACCACAGGTTCTGCTTTGACGGAAGCTTTCGGAGTATTTATCTTCATTTTCGGAGCATCTTCCACAGTCGCCACACCAGAATTAATCTTGATATCGAGATCGCCTTCTTTTGCAGACTTGTTCACTGCTTTGATTAATTTCTCATTCTCCTTGTCCTCTTCTTTCTTCGTAGAACGGAAGATATTCATTATTCCCTTGAAAACGGTGGCAGGAGAAACCTGGATAATAAATAAAGTCGTAATAAATATCAAAACGATATAAATAAACACCACCACTCCTGGATCGAGAATTTGTGTGGCCATGCTGTTCAACGCACTACCGACCACACCGCCTGTCGGTTTTTCTTGTCCAATAGTCGGAATTCCCATAATCCCAGAGCACCATGCAATCATCAAGAATGAGGCAACCCACATGACGACTGGCAATCTGTTCCCTGACGTCCGAAATATTTTTATAGCTAGATAAACCAGCAGGACTGGAACTAGATACTTGGCATAACCAATCGCGAAGAAGACAGCATTATCGATGTCATTGAGCAGTTTCCCTCCGCTCCCAAACCAAGTCATCACGAAAAACACAGCTAATGCCAACATCAAAACCGCGACTACCTGACGCCAAAAACCGCCTGGAAGCTCGTGTTCTGGAGCCACTTCTTTCGTACTACGAGCACTTTTGCTACGTGACGAACTCTTACGTGTTGTTTTCTTTCTTGCCATCTTTTGTATTACCTCTAATGGTATTAATTATAACACATAATGGCAACGGAGAACCGAAGAAATACTGATGATTATTGCTTGATATTTTTCATGGAAAGACTGAGCTTGCCTTTGTCATCAATAGCAACTAATTTGACTTTTACCGTGTCTCCAACATGCAAAACTTCATCGACAGATTTTAGTCTCTTCTCAGAAATCTGGGAAATATGGAGCATGCCATCGATTCCAGGCATGATGTTCACAAATGCACCAAAATCTTTGATCGAAACAACTTTTCCGGTATAAATCTTTCCGACTTCTGGCTCCTCAGTCAGGCTCTTGACCCAGTCCAAAGCTTTCTGGATCGATTCATTATCGTTCCCCGCGATGGTAACCAAACCATCTTCTTCGATATCGACACTAGCACCAGTTTCCGAAGTAATCTTATTAATCGTTTCTCCACCCTTTCCGATTACTGCTCCAATTTTGTCAGGATTAATTTTCAGTTTTTCGATCCTAGGGGCATATGGGGAAATCGAATCACGTGGACCAGGCAAAACAGATAGCATGTGATTCAGAATAAACATTCTTCCCTCGTGGCTCTGTTTAATAGCTTTTTCTAGAATGTCGACTGGCAAGCCATGAACTTTCATATCCATTTGGAGAGCTGTCACACCTTCTGTAGTACCAGTGACCTTGAAGTCCATATCGCCTGCAAAGTCTTCTGCATCCATCAAATCTGTCAGGACATATGCTTTATCAATATCAGCTGGAGTAATAGCTTGTCCTTTTGGTACATCCACCATCAACCCCATCGCGACACCAGATACTGGTCTCTTCAAAGGAACACCTGCATCCATGAGAGCGAGACAAGAAGAGCAAGTCGCTGCCATAGAAGTCGAGCCATTCTGGGACATAATCTCTGTCACAGAACGAATACAGTATGGGAAATCTTCTAGTGGTGGCAGAACAGGAGTCAATGCTCTCTCCGCCAAATATCCATGTCCGACTTCACGACGGCCAGGAGATCCGATTCGTCCACATTCTCCGACCGTATATGGGGCGGCATTATAGTGATGGATATATCGGCGTACGCCGTCTGTCACTTCCATTGTATCTACAACCTGTGCGAAGCTCATCGGTGCCAATGTCACAATGTTCATCGCTTGTGTCAGGCCTCTGGTAAATAACGAAGATCCGTGCACCCTCGGCAGGACAGAAACTTGCGAAGAAAGCGGACGTACTTCTGTCAGTTTCCTGCCATCCGGACGCACACCATCTTCGATGATACCTCGACGAACCTCATGATGAACTGCTAATTCGAAAGCATCATCATATTCTGTTTTGTATTTTTCTTCGTAATCAGCAATTTTCTCTTCGTCGGTCTCTCCTTCGCCCAGCTCGAGTGCAAACTCATCGTCCATCTCTGTACGCAGTTCATCACAAATCTTCTGTCGCTCGAGAACATTTCCACGGATTTTCCCACCAGCAAACTTCGGAGCAGTCCACTGATCGACTTTTTCCTGGATAGATTCTTCTGGCAAGATCAGCTCATACTCTAATTCTGCTGGTGCGACAACCTCTCTCAATTTCTCCTGTAATTCGAGGGCGGGTTTACAATTTTCTACTGCCCATCTCATGGCGTCTATAATGACTGCTTCTGGAACTTCGTTCGCACCTGCTTCTACCATCATAACTTTGCCATCACGTACAGCGACCACGAGATCGAGATCGGACGCTTCTCTTTCTTCTGCAGAGAGGAATGCTTTGAATTCCATCTCACCTTTCGCATTTTTTACTCGGCCGATGCGAAGACCAGCGACCGGACCATCGAATGGTACACCTGCACAATGGAGAGCTGCACTAGCTGCTACCATCGCGACACAATCTGGGCGGAAGTTCGGATCCATCGATAAGACCGTAGCTACTACCTGGATTTCTTGGCGATAGCCTTTCGGAAAAAGTGGACGAATTGGGCGATCAATCAGACGACCGACCAAAATTGCATTATCAGATGGCTTACCCTCTCTTTTGATAAATTTGCTTCCAGACATCTTGCCAGCAGCATAAAACTTTTCTTCGTACTCGATCGAGAGTGGGAAAAAGTCCTGTTTCACCGGCTGTTTAGAAACGACGACACTTCCGAGTACAGTCGTATCTCCATAAGTCACTAGGACGCTCGAAGTCGCCCGAAATCCTACTCGATTTACCTCCAGTTTCAGCTCACGACCTTGCCATTCTGTAGTGATTACAGTTGTTTTCTTCCCACTTGGATTAATTATTTCCATGAAAAATACCTTTCTGGGAAAACATCAGATTTTCGTCCTGCTGTATCATACACCAGCAGCATAAAAATCTGCCGTCTTCCCTTTTGTTACTAATTCAATTTTATCACATCTAATCTATTTTTCAATCTTCTTTATCTAAATCGAAGTTACTATCAAATTACTATTGCTTTTTTCGTGAAAGTGTGATATAATAGTAAGGATTGGGACTGGGAGGTTTCTTCCAGATTCCATGTCCTTTGTCACTGTTAACTTGTTTGTCACCAGGGGGTGTAAAAAAATGAATCATCTTAACTACAGAGAAATGATGGACCTTACAGGTCTGTCTGAAACAGAACTCAGCATACTTGAGGATAGCTATAACAGTTACGCGATAGTGTGTGAGTGTGGCATGAGGACGGTTTTAGCTCGGCTTGAAAACATCAAGCAGGAGATGGAAAACCGGACGGGTGTGCATTCATACGACATCTTCCACCGGATGAAACCTTTCTGTGGCGTCATCGAGAAATGTCACCGCAGAGGATACGACTACACTATCGAGGCTATCAAAGCACATGTCCTCGATATTGCTGGGATTCGGGTAGTCGTCGATTTCCCTGACGACATTGAGACTGTGAAACGGGCGATCATTCGCCAGCCCTCGATGTTTGTTGTGGAGGAGAAAGACTATGTTAAGAATCCAAAATCAAATGGATACAAGTCTTTACACCTCAATGTCGAGATGGACATCTATTTCGAGGAGACCAACATGAGGCCTCCAGTAGAGATCCAGATACGTGATCAAGCCATGGACCTTTGGGCCCGTCTGGAGCATCGTATCAAGTACAAGAAAGAAGCGGCCGCCCCAGAGGCGATCGAGATGTTCAAGAGGGCAGCAGAAATGCTCGACCGGTTCGATGCTTCTGTCGTGAAACTCCGCAACTACAGCACGGCCGTCGAAAAAGTCGACGAGCTGACTAACGAAAATGATTAACAGTAGAAGACCCACCTATCATAGGTGGGTTTTTCATGTAATAAAAATGCACAGGTGGGGACGCGGCGAAGTGAAAAGAGCAGTTCCAGCCACAGAGCCATCGACGAATTGGTAGTGAGAAGT
>JAZSPO010000126.1:0-2055 GCA_045537505.1 Candidatus Nanosyncoccus sp. | reverse complement strand
TGGTTCTGGATTATGCTTTTAAGAAAAGGGGGTGTTAAAATGGTCGTTGTTCAAATTGATGGCAGGGCTTTCCATGTGCGCGATTATGCGAATATCATAGTTGATAGTTCATCGCTCCGGATTGATGGAGCTGTACAGGAGAGGCTCCAAAAGTGCCACGAGATTGTTATAGTTGGCAACATTGGAACCCTTCAAATCTCGGAAAACGATAGCGTAAAAGTCGCTATCAAAGGAAAAGTAAAGGGCAACATCACAATCAACGGCGGCACGATCCAGCTCCTAGGAGATTGTCTTTAGTCCACGTTCTGCCTCATCCGAAAGGATGGGGCAATTTTTTGTAATATACTCTACCATTTTCAAAAAACTCGTGCTAAAATAGAGGATAATAAAAGTGGAGTAATTTTGAAGGAATAGGTTGAGTTGTGAATAAGATTGCAAAGTATCTTAATCAGCATATCATTGGTAATGTTTTTGACTCTGCGCAGATCTTGGAGGCTTATTCGACAGATCGTTCTGCTCTGAAAATTATGCCACAAATGGTGGTCATTCCAGAAAATACTGCTGATGTCTGTCGAACGGTGAAATTTGTGAATCAGTTAGCGAATAAAAGTGTCTATATGCCGCTTGCAGTCAGGGGTTCTGGACTTGATAAGACCGGTGCAGACCTTTCCGATGGAATCGTGCTTTCGACAGAGCATATGAACAAAATTCTTGAAATTGATGATCGGGCACGTTTGGTACGAGTCCAAGCAGGAGTTACTCTCGGACAGCTTAATTCTGCCCTGGCTCTCTATGGTCTCACCGTACCAATATCTACGAACCCGAGGGAAACGATTGGGTCTCTGATTTCGAATTTTACGACCGATGCAGCGGCTGGAAAATACAACGGAATTTATTATTTTGTTGACCAGATAGAAGCAGTTCTCTCGACTGGGGAAACGATGCAGACGGCACGTTATGCCAGGCCTCATCTATCGAAAAAGACTGGTCTGACTTCTTTCGAGGGAGAGATTTATCGAGAAATAGATGGTTTGATAGATGACAACAGAGATATCATTGAAGATCTAGGCAATCGTAGTATGATTGATGCTTCTGGCTACCAGATGATTACACAGGTCGTAAGAGATACCACGAGGAGTTTCGACCTATTACCACTTTTCTATGCTGCTCAGGGGACACTCGGCATAATTACAGAAATAATTTTGCGTTGTGAAGTGTTCCAGCCGGATGTTTCGCATTTTGTGGCGGCTTTTGAATCTGTAGGAGCGGCCCAAGATTATATCCAGGATATTATGCCATTAGCACCTCAGGAATTGAACATTTATGATGCTAGAATGTTCAAAACTGCAGTATCTCATGGAAAGGATCCAGCATTGTTTGCACCGAAATTCTACAAGGGCTATTTTGTTTGGGTCGGTTTTGATGACAAGCCAAGAAAAACTCTGAAAAAGATGAAAAGATGTCTGAAAATCTTGCCACATAATGCAGCGGCAATTTTGGAAACGGAAGAAAATACGACTGATTTCCAGAAACTTGAATCTGCTATACGTAGCTTTTTGAATGAGGATATTAGAGGAGAGAGGACGCCTTTGGTCGATGATTTTTATATCCCGAGTGATCGTCTAGCCAATTTCCTGACAGATCTGAAGACTATGGAAAAGACATATGAGCAGGAATTTCCAGTGTTTGGCTCGTTTTCGACAAGTAATTATTCGATTCGTCCAGATGTCCAGCTCAATACTGTCGAAGGGAGACAATTTGTGCTGAAATTTATCCGTGAGTTTGACCACCTCGTACGAGAACATGGCGGCTCTATTACCGGTGGTTCTCCAGAGGGGAGGACGAAGGCCCTCGCGACCAACGAACATTATTCCGAGGAAGAGCGGGAAATATATCAGAATGTGAAAGAAATATTTGATCCGAAAGGGATATTTAGCCCCAACAACAAACTTGGGGCAAACGAAACTGATGTGGTACAGCATATTAGAACCAGTTATTTGAACACAATAATGGAATAACATGCTATAATTACAGATATGAAAACTACTGTAAAAA
>JAZSPO010000042.1:0-5839 GCA_045537505.1 Candidatus Nanosyncoccus sp. | reverse complement strand
TTCCTCTCCTTCATTTTATCATATTTTCCCTAGTATATGGTATAATTAAGAAATGAAAGTTAGTATTTATAGGAAAAAGATTTTACAATCTATGGTGCCAGACAAGAAAGTCTCCGTCATCATTCCGAACTATAATTACGCTGATTTTATTGTTGAACGTATTGATTCTGTATTGTTCCAAACTTATCCAATTTATGAACTAATTATTCTTGATGATGCATCTACTGATGATAGTGTGAAAGTAATAGAGAAGAAAATATCAGAAATTAAAAAGAACTATCCTCATATTAAAGTCATCTTTGCACCAAACAAAAAGAATAGTGGTGGTTGTGTGTTTTCGCAATGGCAGAAGGGTCTAAAACTTGCCACTGGTGACTATATTTGGATTGCTGAAGCAGACGATAGTTGCAACGCTCGTTTTCTGGAAACAGCGATGGAGAAGTTTTCTAGTAACAGCAAGGTTGTTTTATTTTATTCTGATTCTTATCGAATCAACCAAGATAATGTTATCAAAAGTAGAACCTGTACTGACTGGATGGATATGTGGCGTTCTGGTAGATACAATGCCGACTTCTATAATGATGGCAAGGACGAAATCATTAATTATCTTTCGGGTACGAATCCTATTATGAATGTCTCAAGCGTAGTCTGGAAGAATATAAAGCCGCTGAATAGCATTTTTGAAGAAGCCAAAGAATACAAGGTTGCTGGAGATTGGTATATCTATTCTCGTGTCCTAGAATATGGAGACATCGCTTATAGCTCAAAACCACTTAATTATTATCGAAAACATGACAAAGGTTCTGCTTCTACAGTCGTAAAATTAAACACTGAATATGGCGAAGTTGTGGCGGTGCAGGAAAGAATTGGCAAGAAATATAAGTTAAACAACGAGTTGATTGAATGGCAAAAAGTAAGGAGACGTGGTATGGGATTCGTAGAAAACGAAAAAAATTCTGGCAAGAAAGGAACGATCGCCTGGATTGTACCATGGTTTTCTAAGGGGTCTGGTGGACACCGCACGATTTTTACTAATATCAATCGGCTGGTTGACCATGGTTATAAGTGCGACATGTATGTACAAAGTCTAAAAAAAGAATATCCGAATCAGATTTATGACCGTTTAGTCGAGGATTATGGCGAGTTTAAGGGGGATGTTTTCGCTGGCTATCAATTGGCAAAAAAGTATGACATGGTGGTTGCGACAGGATGGGACACGGCAGAAACAGTACATAATGCAGATTGTGATAATAAAATGTATTTTATCCAAGATTTTGAGCCATGGTTCTTCCCAATGAGTGCCGAATATATGATGGCCGAACAAACTTATCTATACGGTTTACAAGGCATAACAATTGGCAAGTGGCTTTCATCAAAAGTCGGTAATAATTATCCTACACCTACGACATATTTTAACTTTTGTGCGGATTTGAAAAAATACCATAAGCTGAAAGACGTAAAAAAAGAAAATGCAGTTTGTCTTATCTTCCAGCCAGGAAAACCACGTCGCTGCGATAAACTGGCACTGAGAGCACTTCAAATTGCACAGAAAATTGATCCAAGGATAAAGATATACTTGTATGGATCATCAAAACGTAAAATTCATAATCTTAAAGCGACACATCTGGGAACTATTACGGAAAAAGAATGTAATAAGCTTTATAACAAATGCACAGTTGGTCTTTGTATGAGTGCGTCTAATCCATCGCGTATTCCATTTGAAATGATGGCAGCAGGGCTTCCGGTTGTCGAGTTATATCACGAAAATAATTTGTACGATTTGCCAGAAGACGGCTGTTTGTTAGCCGAGCCAAATCCAGAAGCTATCGCTACCGCTATTGTGAGAATATTCTCCGATGAAAAGTTACAGAAATCTATGAGCGATGCTGGCTACAAATATATGCAAAATTATCCAATTGAAAAAGGTTACCAGCAATTTATCGAAATAATTGACAAAAAATTTGATGGAAAAAATATTCCAAACGAAGCAAAAAATATTAAAAAGAGTTACCAGCGTAAAGCAGTCGTCGCCTCTAAAGAAGCTATTGATGCTAGTATGATGATAACGAAACAAGTATCATTTAGTGATCTCCCATCTACATCGGAATTGATTAAAGCTGGCTTTTCTCGCAGAGCAGTCCGAAAGGCAAAAAGGCTCGTGAAAAAGACATATCGTTTCATTAGGGACGCTTAGAACAATGATGGGTGAGAGAGAAAACAAAAAAACAGTTACCGTAATTTTGCCAAATTATAATTATGCAAAATATATTGACACCCGTATAGATGAGATTTTACGTCAGACCTACTCCGTATCGGAAATCATAATCTTGGATGATGCTTCTACAGATAACAGTGTAGAAAAGATTAATCAGAAGGTTGCGATACTTCGTGCGGAATATCCAGAGTTAAACATCCAGACGATTTTTAATAAAAAAAACTCTGGCAATGTTTTTTCTCAGTGGGCAAAGGGAATCAATCTTACAACAAGCGATTATATTTGGATAGCAGAGATGGATGATTCTGCGAAGCCGAAGTTCCTAGAGAAGTTGATGAAAAGCTTTGCTGACGAAGATGTGGTACTGGCATACACTAATTCCAGACTAGTTAATCAGAATAATAGGCCACTTCTAAGAGAGAATTTACGCAAGATAAAAGACTTTTTCCGTAAGAGACATACATTTGGAAGTTATACGATTAATGGTGCGGAAGAAATAGACAAAAATCTTGCAATTTATAACTCAATTCCAAATGTTTCTGCAGTGGTCCTAAAAAATCGTTCAGTTCTGGATAATTATTTGAATGAAGCAAAAAAATATCAACTTTCGGGCGATTGGTACTTTTATCTACGCGTGGTCAATGATGGAAAAATCCATTATTGCAACAAGAAACTGAATATTCATCGTGTTCACGAAAAAAGCGTTACTAAAAAGACGAATCTACGAGACAGGTTCAGAGAAATGCTGAGAATACATGAATATGCAATAAAAAATTTTGAATTACCAGAAAAAACAAAAAATCGCATTGTTCAACTAGAGACTATTCTTGCTAAGAAATGGCACTAATCCAAGTGTTCTTCTTTGGCCTTTTCTATGCGATCCTTGAAGATTGTTTGTTGATTTGGATATAGATTATCATAGTAATTTAGTATTGTATCGTAATCTTCGGCTGTTAAATCGGAGGTACGATGATATATTTGGACAGTATAGCCCTCAGAAATTGGGAATTCTTTTTCATCTTTTGTGTAATGTCGGCCAAGGTATGAGTCAGGATCTTGGATTTCCCCAGCCAAATATGTAATTATTTCCTGGGAACCTTCTAACAAATGAGTACCAACTGGAGTTGTCGTAACAATAACATTTGCATCGAAGAAGATATTAGGGAAACCATCTCGTAGATCAACGTCATGACTTTTTACTAATCCAACTACAGCGTTGTCTTTTAGTGGCCGCTCCATCACCATCAAAGTGTCAGAATTGAAGACTACACTACTAGATAATACATAAATTATTTTGTCCTTTATATCGAGGCTATTTAGATAATCTCTAATTTCATGAATAGTATCTATGTCATCGCGATGAAGGAAATTATCATAGTGTAATTGGAATAGTGCAGCAGCTGGCTTAGTAAGTTTAAATACTCTGGATGAAAGGCAACTAATTGAACCAACAATTAAGATGAATGCGCAGAGGAACTTCAGTATTGTTCTCTTCTTTATGGAAAAAATGAAAGCCAGCCCTAGGAATAATAAGATATAGACTTGTGGGGTAATCGTATAAATATGATGTCCATTCATACTCTGGACGCGGAAGAATAATAGTGCTACCACTACAAATGAAAAGATACAGAAAAACGAGATTTTTGCTTCTTTCTTCTTCACGAAAGAAATGATGGCACCGAACAATGCGAATAATAGAATGATAATTCCAAAATGGAGAATGACTTGCATGATTTTGTTGATGAAAGTATCGTTGTAAGCGGAGTATAGCTCAGCATAGTTTTCTCCCATGATGCGGAAGATAAGTCCAGAAAAGAATCCGAATAATAGCACAAGTGGTGGGATAATCACACAGAGAGCGTTAAGTAGTAAATTTTTGATTAATAATTTGAATCTTTGATGAGCCTTTCTTTTTATAATGAGCATATAAATACAATATGCCGCTATTGTAATAGCGTATCCTACGACAAAAAAGGCCGTATAGCGACGGAAGAGAAACATTATAGTAAGAAGAAGACCAATCATAAGACCTTTGCCAATTTGACCACGAACTGTCTTGGTGGGCTCGAAAGATAATGTAAGTGCAAAGACTAATGCGATAGGAATCATTACTGCTACATCAATATAACCTTGTAAAATAGAAATGAGTGGCACCGAGAGGCTTGCTAAAGATAAAATTCCGACCCAGAAATTACGATTTTTGTTTTTGTCCTTTTCGGTAAGTTTCATAAATAAGCAAAGCAAAATGAACATTGTCGGCACAAAGAATAGAGCATAATTTATACATGCATATCTTATGAAAGTGTTGCCAAATATTTTCATTGGGAGACTAATGATAGTCGGCAGCAACATATTATAATCTGTATTTATTATAGAATCCTGCAAATTCTGCATCGCGTCATTTGGGGCAGAGAAAAGCTGATCAGTATGCTTGTAGCTCCATACCCAATAACCGCCAGAGTCCCAAGCATAAATTCCAGAATTATGCGAAGAGATATGGATGATAGCAAACAACCCCACTATAGCAAAAAGTGAGAACACAATGATTTGCCATTTTCTTAGATGGTTTTTGACAAAATTCTTTCCGAAGGCTAATCGAAAAGCAACAAAGAAAATGAAAAAGAATCCAAGCAAAAATATTGAACTGATGACCAGAGATTTAATCATCTAATGACCTCCTTTTATATAAATATAGCATATTTTGGTTATGGTACCAAGTCACTGATCCATAGTATGGGTTATTGTTCATTTTATGTTATAATTATAAGTATAAAATAGGAGTTTTTTCATGAAAGGAATTATTCTAGCTGGGGGATCTGGAACGAGACTTTATCCATTAACATTGGCCACATCGAAACAGATGTTGCCGGTTTATGACAAGCCGATGATTTATTATCCACTTTCTACTTTGATGTTGGCGGGAATTCGTGATATCCTTGTTATTTCTACACCTGCAGATTTGCCCAATTTCGAACGTCTACTTGGTGATGGCAAAAAGATGGGAATAAATCTTTCTTACAAGGTACAGCCATCTCCAGATGGCCTAGCACAAGCATTCACACTTGGAGAAGAATTTATCAATGGCGAGCCATGTGCTATGATCCTCGGCGACAATATTTTCTATGGAGGTGGATTTGCAGCCTCGCTGAGACAGGCTGTATCAGACGCAGAAAAAGGTCGTGCGACCGTCTTTGGCTACTATGTGAATGATCCGGAAAGATTTGGCGTGGTAGATTTCGACGAAAACTGGCATGCTCTCTCGATTGAGGAGAAGCCAGAACATCCGAAGAGCAATTATGCTGTTACTGGATTATACTTCTATCCTGCTGGAGTTTCGGAAAAAGCGAAAACTATCCTTCCGTCTGCTCGTGGTGAGCTAGAAATTACTTCTCTGAACGAACAATACCTAGAAGAAGGCACTCTCGATGTCCAAGTCCTCGGACGTGGATTTGCTTGGCTGGATACTGGCACGATGGATTCTTTGGCAGATGCGTCTGATTTCGTACGCGTCATCCAGAAACGTCAGGGAATTGAAATTTCTGCACCAGAAGAGATTGCCTGTGTAAATGGTTGGATTACAAAAGAAGAATTGCTCGACTCTGCAGCGAAATATGGAAAATCGAG